>PKUC01000041.1 GCA_002868865.1 Desulfuromonas sp.
AGTATCGAATTTGTCGGTGCGCCGGGGGTCGGCAAGAGCACCCAGAAAGCAGCTGTGATCGAGCAGCTCAGCGCTGAAGGCTTCCGCTCGTACCTTACGGTAGAAGATGCGTTGCTGCACGTGGCACGGCGGAACATCGACCGGCCGATGCGGTTGCTGTTAAACTTGCTGCCACGCCCTGTCGGCCGCGATCTTCTGGAGCGGATCGGACCGCGTTCTTACTGGTTTCAGGAAGCCCAGATCCGTTTTCTTGCGGATTCTTACCCCGCGCTTGAGGGTCTGCTCAATGCGCCCATTTTTCAGCAATATTCACCCGCGGATAAACAGGCACTGTTTGCCGGTTTCCTGCCCGCCGGAGCAACCCTGGAGTGCCTGAAGGCGGGAGGACTGAGTCATTCTTCTGTGGTGTTTGATGAGGGCTTGGTTCAGAAATCGATGATGTTTGTCGCGCCCTGCGTTCACGCGCTAGACGAGGAGTCGGTGTCGGTTTATCTCCAGCGGATACCTTACCCCGAGGTGCTTTTTCTGTTCGCTGCCCCCTATGAGACGTGCTTGAAGCGTATGACCGCTCGGCCAAAGGGCACAATAAGGCGACTGCAGGGGGTGTCGGAGCAGGGTCTTAAGCGGATGTATGATAACTCACGGAGGCATTGGGCCTTTGTTGCTGACTGGTTTGACCAGCATACCCGGACCCAGGTGGTCTGGGTGCCCGCACTGCCCCGGGACGAGACCCGGCAGTTTGTTGTGAGTGCGTTGCAGAAAGTCGACATGTGCTCCCATAATTCGCCCCTTATGTGGGAGGAGTCCCATTGATGAGCAGGATAGATCCGTCATTTCTTGTTTTCTCAGATGATTGGGGCGAGCATCCATCGAGCTGTCAGCATCTGTTCAAGATCATTGCACAGAGCTACCCGGTTCTTTGGGTCAATACGGTGGGGTTGAGGACACCGCGTCCGACCCGTGGCGACCTGAGAAAAGCCGTCACCAAGGTGAAGAAGATGTTCGCTGCAGAGAGTGCAGCGACATCGCTGCAGGAGTACGATGGGAACCTTGACGTGCTGCAGCCAGTGATGCTGCCTTTTGCAGGAAATCGTGCTGTGCAGGCATTTAACCGCCAGCAGGTGGTCAGCGCGGTTAAAAAAAAGATGAGGGTTCGTGAGCAGTCGGCACCGATTATGGTGATAACCGCACCCAACGCCCACGACTATATCGGGCACTGTGGAGAGTCGCGCTGTGTCTATTATTCGGTGGACGATTTTTCTGAATGGCCCGGGCTGGACAAAGATCTTGTTGCACGTATGGAGACAGAGCTGATCCGTAAGGCGGACCGCTATGTTGCGACATCGCAGTTGCTGATCGATCGAATTGCTGCACAGGGTGGATCAGCGTTACTGTTGACCCACGGGGTGGATGTCGATTTTTTTGCTCAGATGTCTTCCGAAGAGCACCCGCTGTTGAAACAGATTCCGCATCCGCGGGTGGGATATTTCGGGCTGTTTGATGACCGGAGCGACTGTGACCTGCTCGCCGAGGTCGCGGCCCGTCTGCCCGACGTGTCGTTTGTGGTGACAGGCGAGGTTCAGGGCCGCAGCGCCAGGCTCGAAGCGCTGGATAACTTTTACTTTACCGGGCCGGTCCCCTATCGGCAGTTGCCAGCCGTGGCGGAGGGCTTTTCGGTCTGCATGCTGCCGTATAAAATTAACCGCTTGACCGATGCCATTCAGCCCCTGAAAATCAAGGAATATCTTGCCACCGGCAAACCGGTGATCAGTACCCCCCTCAAGGAAACCCTCAAACTTTCTGACTATCTCGAAAACGCCGCTACGGCAGAACAGTGGCAACAGACGATTCGATCCGCCCTCAAGGGCGTGCCTGAACAGCAACGCGCTGCGCGGCAGGCCTTTCTTTCCAGTGAATCCTGGCAGGAGAAGAGCCGTCTTTTTCTGAGACAGTGTCTCGATTAGGCGCTGTCCCGCCAAGCCGACAAGTGTCAGACTCAGCGGGACAGGAGGGGGATCATTCGCTGGTGATGATCGACTCGATGGTCGGTGGTTGAATGACATTCATGCAGGCCGCATCGACGCTAATTGCGCTGTCCGCCAGTTCATTGATGTAGACTTCGATATTGGTGTAGCGCGCGTTCAGTGTGTAGAGAGCGTCATCGGCGATGGTCGGTTTAGTGCCGCGGGCGATTTCCCACGCATCGGGCATGCCGTCACTGTCGGTGTCGGCCTGGGGAGAGGTGCTCGCGTATGTCGGATAGTCCTCCGGATAGGAGATGTTACGCGGAATGATGTAGCTGTTGGAACTCCAGTCCGTTTTCAGCCGTTGATCGACACTGTCCACGACCGGAACCATGGCCCCCACCCGATTTACGACACAGTTGGCGAATTCTTCACTGGCGGTAAATGTTCTGGGGCGATATTCGCTGGGGACTTCGTAGGGGGTCGCCTTGCGCCAGGTTTCAGGAGTCCACGCCGCGGGGTAGAGGACCTGGATATTCCACTCGGGGTCCGCCGGATTAATGTTCAGATCGGTGCCACGGTTCCCTTCGAGATAGATATGGTTATATTCGGATGGGGTTCCGTAGGTGTTCCATCCGGAAAATGTGTTGTAGGCGCTTGAGGTTTTTTTGAACCAGTTGCCGATGGCGTTTCCGGCACCGTCATACTCAAAGGTGGAATTGCCATTTTTAAAGCCGTTTTTGATGATGTTGTTGCGGACATCGACGAAGTCTCCAGGCTGTCTGTCTCCCCCCGAAATCAACGGCTGGCGCGCCTGCGATCCAGTCATGTAATTTTTGTGGACAGAGATTCTGTTGACGCCGCCATACTTGTACGACAGCAGCAGCCCCTTGCTATGCTCACCCTTGGGGTGTCCGGCGTATCCCAGCCCTTCGGCGATAATACTCCATTGAATGGTGATATCGTGAGCACCGGTGCCGAGCGTTACCGTCTCATCGACGCCCCAGGAAAAAGAGCAATGGTCGATAATGATGTTGTGGGCGTCGGCACCACTGAACCAGGACTGCATCGTTCCGCCGTAGATGGAGAAGGTATCGAGAGTTTCCGGGTTGGCGCCACCGGCTATCGCGCAGGGCATCCCAGAGGCTGCAGTGGTCACATTCCCCTGGCAGACACCACCGTCCGGTGGGAAAGAATACTGCGGGCGGTCGTAGTAGATGATATCGCCGTTGCTGTCGCGATTGTAAACCACGTTGGCGGTGCCGGTTCGAAAGTGCATATGGCGGATAATGACGTCATGCGCCCAGACGCTGAAGGTCGCCCCGGCGACGCTGATACCGCCCGGAGAGGTCTGGCCGGCGATAGTGACATGACTGTTTCTCAGAACCAGCATGTTCTCCAGTACGATTGTTCCCGAGACATCAAAGACGATGATGCGTGGGCCGGTCGCTTCGACCGCCGCCCGGAGAGATCCGGGACCGCTGTCGGCGAGGGTGGTGACATGGATGACGGTTCCACCCCGTCCACCGATAGTGTCGGAGCCGAAGCCTTCGGCACCGGGGAAGGCGGGGATTCCCGCATAGCTGAAAGTCGTTGCCAGGACTGTCATCAGCACGGCGATAAATACACTTTTGGGCATGATCTGTCTCCTTCTTCAGTCTAAGCCGTTTTTCGTTTACTGCATACGCATGCTGTGTCCGGTGCGAGTAGAAATGCGTTTACGTATCGATAGCGCTCAGTGAGCAGTCCTCTGTCTGTAGTTTACCATCTGCGACAGCATCAGCGGGGGCTGCTCCGTTTTTAATGAGTCTGCTGTTGGCCAGGGCCGATTCAGGCGCGAGGCCAATGAATAACTTCAGGGTGTTCGCATACAGAAAAGGCTCGCTTCCATTGCCGAAAGCGAGCCTTTGATCGATGAGGTGGTGTCAGGGGAAAATCAAAGCGTCTGTATCACTTCGGCAACCCGGCTATCCATTGAGGACCCGTGGTTTTGCGTCATCAGATTGCTCTGATTTTGCCCTTTCGGTTTTTTTACAACCTCTCAAAAAATAAAAGAAAAGTCAATATGAATCGTAGCTTCTTTCATTGATGCACCATTCTGTCGGTGGGACCATATCCGCGTCGATGGAACCCGTCGATTTTATTTCATCCCTGCGATTTTTTCGTGCCGCAATAAGTGCCAATTAATGTTCCGCTTGATTGAACGACGAACAAAGTCTGGCATACTCAAGGTACGATTTCAATTTTGCGGGGGTCCTATGAAAATGTTGTCAGAAGATCTGCCTGTTTTAAAACCGATATGGAACACCGATACGATGAAACATGTGCGGCACTGGTGGGTTCGCCGTTTCAGCCCGCGTGACCGCTACACCCTGACCCGTTTTTATCGTTCCCCATCTCAGTACGATGTCCTCTGTCGCGATGTCGTGCCGTATCTGCGTCCGGACGGATCTGAACCGCCGCTTACTGTCGCGTGTCTGGGCTGTTCGAATGGTGCCGAGGCGTACAGTATCGCGTCTGTTCTGAAGAGCAGCTCGTACCGGGGCCAGTTTTCTGTGGCGGCCTTTGATATCGATAAAGAACTGGTCGCAAGGGCCGCAACCGGACGGTATTTCTCTCCGGAAATTTTTAAAAACCCCTTTATAACAGAGACCTTTTTACAGTCTACCTTCGAACGTGTTGACGATCGGTACCTTGTCAGACCCGAGGTGAAACAGCATGTTCGCTTTGCGGTGCAGGATATCCTTTCGGACGACATGCAGCAGCTTGGTCGGTTTGACATTGTCTATGCTCAGAACATTCTGGTGAATATGCCTCCGGCTTTAGCCCGTCGGGCCTTTCTCAATATCTGTCAGTTGTTGGATGAGCGCGCGGCTCTGTTTGTTGACGGGGTCGATCTGGGACTGAAAGTGCGCTGGACACGACGCTGCGGACTGCGCCCGGTCACGACCAACATGGAAGAGATTTATCGTGAGGCCAAAGAGTTTCTCGGAGAGTGGCCGTACTGGTACTCCGGTCTTGAACCCCTTGCCGCAACGCGCCGGGACGCTGCGTGGCGGTATGCCACGATTTTCCTCAAAGGGTAAAATGGATGGAGTATCGGATCGAAGAAGTTCGTACGACCGCAGGTTTGACTGCTCTGCGGGGCGAGTGGACAGATCTGTTGAATCGCTCCGTCTTCCAGTCCCCATTTTTGACTTATGAATGGTTTGTTCACTGGTGGACGCACTTTTCTGACGATCATGACTTGTGCATTTTTGTTGCACGTACTGGACAAGGCAGGGCTGTTGTGATCCTGCCTTTGATGGAAGCACAGTTAAAAATCTGGGGCCTTCGCTTCAGAGCGCTTCTCTCTCCGACCAATCATCACTCGAACTTTTTCTGCTACCTTCTGGAAACAGATCAATCACCAGCACTTGTGGCGTTGTGGTCACATATCGCCATGCTTAAAAGACGGTGGGATACGGTGCTACTGCAGGAAATTCCCGCTAGCGATGATATCGAGCTGTTTGTCAAGGCTGCCGCACAAAATGGGATTCAGAGCCGTGTGTGGAACCGGGGCCGATCAGCCTATATCGATTTTTCATCGGGGTGGGATCCCTTCTGGAAAGCAAGAACGTCCAAGTTCAGGGCGAATCTGCGGAACCGACGCCGCAGACTCGAACGTTTAGGATCGGTATCCTGCCGGACCGTCACCGATTGTGATCACGCCGAAACTGCGGTGGTGACGGCGCTTGAGATCGAAGCAAGAGGGTGGAAGGGGGCAGCGGGATCGGCTATGACCAGTCATCCTCAGGTGGAGCAGTTTTATCTGAGGCTGGCCGCAATCGCCGCGCGGCAAGGCTGGTTACGACTTTCGTTTCTGAACGTCGATGGCCGTGATATCGCTTTTGATTACAGCGTGCAGTACGGAGACGATCTTTACTGCCTGAAGATCGGCTACGATCCGGAATTCAAGGCATTTTCACCCGGACAGTTGCTGGCTCACGAGGTACTGAAACGGTGCACAGAGTCCGGGGTGAAGACCTATGAATTTCTGGGCGAAATGTCCGTGCAAAAAGGGGACTGGACATCGACTTCACGCGCGATCAACTGGTTCTATTTTTATCATCCGGGTGTCAGGTCGAGATTCCATCGCCTGGTGAAGTTTGGCCTTGTGCCGTGGATAAAACGTATTCAACAGAGGCAGGGATGATGCACGCCAACCGCTACCATATTCCGCAACTGCAACCGCTGCCACCTTCTATTCTTGTAAACCGGCCAGCGGCGCTTTCTTCCTTTTATCCGTTTAACGCTGTGGATGTTTACTACTATTATTTGGCTCGAAATGCCCTCTGGAACGGAATCGACCTGCTCGGTCTTTCGCCCGGTGATGAGGTGCTCATGCCGGCCTACCACCATGGTGTTGAGGTGGAAACCCTGCTGCGAAAAGGGCTGAAACTACGCTACTACCGGATTGGCGCAGACTTGCAGGTCGATTTCGATCACCTGCGGGAGATACTGACAGAACGGACCAGGTGTCTCTACGCGATCCACTATTTCGGGTTTCCGCAGTCGAATGAAAAATTGAGCGCATTTGCCAGGCAACATCAACTTCTTTATATCGAGGATTGCGCTCTGGCGCTGCTCAGCGGTTCAGAGGAGCAACCGCTGGGGATGGCCGGAGATCTCAGCATCTTCTGTCTTTATAAAACATTGCCGGTCCCACACGGCGGCCTGCTGGTGATGAACCGAAGCGTAGGCAGGCGTCCGGCGTTTCCGGATCCGCCTGACCTGCTGTCGACCGCGTCCTGTCTCGGTCACCGTTTGCTCGATAACGTCGGCCTTATCTCTGGGACATGGCCGTACCGGATCACCCAGGAATTCAGTGCCGTTGCCCGTGCTGTCAAGCATAGATTGGGAAGGCCGCAGGCCCAGGTCGATTCTGATCTCCTGCAGGAGGATCTTCTGCCGGTCGGGATTTCTCAACTGACCCGTCATATTTTGCGCAGACTTGATCTGGAGGCAGTTAAAACCAGACGCCAGGAGAATTATCGTCTGCTCTCTTCATTGCTGGAGGGTGTTGTCGAACGGGTGTTTCCTGAACTCCTTGGGGATGTCTGCCCGCTGTTCTTTCCGGTGTGTGTTGAAGACAAGGCGAAGGTCCACAGGGAACTGAACACGCGCGGGGTGGAATCGGTCTATTTCTGGTCGAAAAAACACCCCGATGTGCCGGTCGATATGTTTCCTGAGGTGAATCGTCTCCGGGATCATCTGCTGGAACTGCCGATCCATCAGGGGATGAGTCGGGCTCATGTGGAATATGTCGCTGAAAAGGTCAGAGAGGTGGTTTGATTGACGTCGCTTCAGGTCGATATCGTCACGTCCGGAGAGTGTTTCAGTACGCTGCAAACCGAGTGGAATGACCTGCTGGATAGAAGTACTAGCTCTTCGGTGTTTCTGCGCTGGGAGTGGCTCTACTCCTGGTGGGAGCATTTTAGCGTGGACCATCGTCTTTTTCTGGTGCTGGTCCGTAATGGACAAGGACTGTTGCTGGGGATCGGACCCTTCTGCGTTGTCAACAACGCACCGGGGTTACCCCGCAAGGCGCTGACCTTTCTGGGACGTACACCGGCGAGTTCCGAGTACCTGGATATTATCGTAGACAAGGAATATGAGGATGAGGTTGGCACCGTGCTGTGCGAGGCCCTGTTGAAGGGAAAGCCCGATTGGTCTGTGTTGCACCTAGAGAGCTTGTTGCCGAACGCGCTGATAGGCTGTCGCTTAAAGGCTACGCAGCCAGCTGAGGGCTACAGTTTTGACCAATCTTTTCTCTATGAGAGTCCGTATTTGACGCTTCCGACCGATGAAGGTCAGCTTCTGGAGCAGATTCGGCCAACGCTGCGCACGACGATCCGGCGAAAATCAAAAAAATTGGACAAGCAGCATGGACAGATCGATTTTGCGTCTACAGAACAGGTTCCAGAGCGGATGACCGGTCTGTTTGCACTGCATCAGAAGTGTTGGACCCAAAGAGGACAGAGTGGCAATTTCAGGAATCTGCCAGTGCAGGAATTTCATCACAGCGTTGCTCAGCGTTTTTGTCGCAGCGGTCTCCTCCGATTGGCGACATTGACCGTGGCGGGAGTGCCAGCAGCCCATCTGTACGGCTTTCGGTTTAAAGAGCGATTTTACTACTACCAGTCCGGATATGATCCGGACTTTACTACGTTGAGTCCGGGGACCTTGCTGATGTGGGGCTGCCTCCGGCAGGCGATTGCCGATGGTGTCGAGACCTTCGATTTTTTGCGGGGGTCGGAAAAATACAAAGCGCTCTGGACCGATCAGTCACAGGTCAGTACAACAATGATCCTGCTCCCGCAGGGGCTGAGTTTTGCCCGGTTTTATTATTTTGGTCGAAAACTGCGCAGCAGAGGAGCAACAGCAATCCGGGGATTTTTTGAGGAGAGGGCCGATGGTTGATTCGATTCGAATCGAGTGGTTGACCGACATGGATTCAGTCGATGCGATTGCGCACCGCTGGAAACAACTGGCCGCGGTAACAGCAAAGCGCACCCTGTTCAGTTGCTATGAATGGGTCTCGGTCTGGTACCGTCATTATGGTGCTTACTATGGATATCCGCTGGTCGGGGTGGCATCGGACAATGCGCGGGTCGTGGCGATCTTCCCTCTGGTGTTTCGGCAGGCAACTTTCGGAAAAATTCCGGTAAGATTGGCCGAGTTTGCCGGTTTTAACGCCGAAGCCGGGGAGCTTCTGGTGGCGCCTGGATATGATGCTGTTGTCGGTGCTCTCGTGTCGTCTTTGTTGGAACAAAACTTCGTCGATATCGTCGCCCTCAATGGGGTTGAAAAAGTCCATCCGCTGCAATCGGCGCTCAATCCGAATAACAGCAAGGGGTGGTATAAAATTGAACGACAGCAGGATTGCTATGCGGTTGTCGATCTTAAAGGCGGGTTTGAGGGCTATTGCCAGTCGCTTAAATCGAAACTGCGCAACAACCTCAAACGGCAACGTAAAAAGATCGAGACGGTCGGCGCCTGGCGCGTCGAAACCTGCGGTCGGGACGCATCCTGTGCTGAGCATCTGTCGGTTCTCGATCGGGTTTTTGCCATCTATGATCGGAGTTGGAAGGCCGCTTCCGGCGGCGTTTTAAGCGATCTCCACCGCGACTATTATCGAGAGTTGATCTCGCAGTTTGCGCAGCAGAATATGGCGGATACGGCTCTACTTCAGATCGACGGCGCTGACGTCGCCTTTATCGTCTGTCTCGTCGAAGGGAATGTTTATTATGATGTGAAAGTATCCTACGATGAAAACTTTGCGGCGCTCTCGCCGGGGATATTCTTGATGCACAATTATCTTCAGTATGTCGCCGGGCAGGGAGGGGTCTCGGTCGTCTCCCACGGAAATCGCGCTTATAAAAAAAACTGGGCGACAGCTTTCGTACCGCGGGAGCGGGTCTATCTGTTTAGAAACAACCTGAAGGGGCGGTTGGCCAATTTTTCAAAGTTCAGGCTTGAGCGCTACCTGCCGGTATGACGTTTTTAAAACGTGTCCCCGGTGGCCACGATGTTGGAATAGCGACTCTCAGTCCCTCTCTGATCGTATGCCGTCACCATAAAATACTGGATTCCCTCAGTGTCGAATCCGCTCAGTGTTGCATGTGTCGCCAGGCCGACATCGACCGGAGAGCTTCCCTGGTGGGCTCCGGTGACTCCAAGGGGGAATGAGGGCCCTGAGTGGCTGTAGTACACTTTGAAGCCGGCGGCGGAGTTGCTCCGGTTGGTCCAGTCGAGGGTGACGGAGCGCCCAGTGTCGGTCGACGGTGAACTGCTGTCGGATCCGCACCCGCTCAGCAGGAAAAGCAGCGCCAACAGAGTTCCGAATACAAGTGTTTTCTGGGATGTTTTGAGCAGTTTCAGTAAGCGCATTGAGCCTCCCGATCGACAATCTATCCTGTTCTGGTCGAGCTGACTGATCATCATACCCGCTGAAGGGACAGCGACGCAAAATAAAAATTGTTCTTTTCGCTTGGCACAACAGATGCTTTTTGACATAATCGCCCGCTTTGGTTTGTGAACCGCACACGATAAATGAGGACGATCCTATGTCGGAAAAAATTAGAAATATCGCGATTATTGCGCACGTTGACCACGGAAAAACCACTCTTGTGGATGCCATGTTGATCCAGTCAGGCGTGTTTCGCGAGCATCAGGTGATTACTGAGCGGGTTATGGACAGTAATGACCTGGAGAAGGAACGTGGCATTACGATCCTGTCGAAGAATCTGTCGGTTCAGTATAAAGACCTCAAAATCAATATTGTGGATACTCCGGGCCATGCCGATTTCGGTGGTGAGGTCGAGCGGATTTTGAAAATGGTCGATTCGGTGCTGCTGCTGGTCGATGCCTTCGACGGGCCGATGCCACAGACCCGCTTTGTCTTGAAAAAATCTCTGGATCTGGGGATCAAGCCGATTGTTGTCATCAATAAGATCGACCGCCCTGGATCGCGTCCTGAAGCCGTTGTCGATATGGTGTTCGATCTGTTCTGTGAGCTGGACGCCAACGAAGATCAGCTCGATTTCCCCATTGTCTATGCCAGTGCCAAGCTGGGTATTGCCAAGCGTGAGCTCGCTGACGAATCGGAGAATCTCGAACCTCTGTTCGATATGATCCGTGAGCGTGTGGCTCCGCCGCAGGTCGATGCAGACGCACCCTTTCAGATGCTGGTCACCAATATCGACTACAATAAATTTATCGGACGGACGGCGACGGGCAAGATTTTTAACGGCTCGGTCAGGGCTGGAGAAACCGTCGCCCGCATCGATCGTTCTGGCACTGTGACCACTGGCCGCATCAGCAAGCTCCTCGGATATCAGGGTCTGCAGCAGATTGAATTGAATGAAGCGTCGGCCGGCGATATTGTCACTATTGCCGGGTTTGAAGAACTCGGTATCAGTGAGACCCTCGCCGATGTGGAGAGCCCCCAGCCCTTGCCTTACGTTGCGATCGATGAGCCGACCCTGTCGATGAACTTTATCGTTAACTCGTCTCCTTTTGCCGGTCGTGAAGGGAAATTTGTCACCTCGCGTAATATCCGGGACCGCCTGATGAAAGAGCTCCGCACCAATGTCTCTCTGCGGGTGGAGGATACCGACAGCACCGATACCTTTAAGGTGTCCGGGCGCGGTGAATTGCATCTGTCGATCCTGATCGAAAATATGCGCCGTGAAGGTTTTGAGCTGGCGGTGTCCAAGCCGGAGGTGATCTTCCGTGATATTGACGGCGTTGCCAATGAGCCGATGGAGTATCTGACCATCGATGTCCCGGAAGAGTTTCAGGGCACTGTCATTGAAAAGCTCGGTACGCGCAAGGCCGAGATGGTATCGATGCAGACCATGGAAGGGACAAACCGCCTCGAATTTATCATTCCGGCACGAGGTCTGATCGGTTTCCGGACGGAATTCCTTACCGATACCCGTGGAACCGGAGTAATGAATCACACTTTCGAAAAATACGCCCCTTATAAGGGTGAAATCGAAGGGCGGAAGAACGGTGTCCTGATAGCAATGGAGGCGGGAGAAACGGTCGGATTTTCACTCTTTAATCTGCAAGAGCGGGGCATCCTTTTCGTTGGTCCCGGGGTGCCGGTTTATGAGGGGATGATTTTGGGCCAGCACGCTAAGGATAACGATCTGGTTGTTAACGCCAGCAAGGGCAAGAAGCTGACCAATGTCCGTGCCTCGGGCAGCGATGAGGCGATCAGGCTGACGCCGCCGAATGTCTTGACCCTCGAGCAGGCGCTCGAATATATCAACGACGACGAGTTGGTTGAGGTGACACCTGAATCGATCCGACTACGTAAAAAATATCTCGACGCCAACGAGCGTAAAAAATTCGAAAAGACCAAAAAGTAGCGAGCGTCTTATTTGGCTGGGGTGTTGAGATTCAGCCGCTTGATCTTTTCGACCAGTGTCGTCCTGTTGATGTTCAGGAGTTCTGCGGCTCTGGTTTTGACGTTGTTGCTCAAATCCAGGGCCTGGCTGATCATCTGCTGTTCAATCGCTGCAATGGTCGCCGGCATGTCGATGCCGTCTGCTGTGATGTGCGGTGTCAGCGCCGGAGTCTCCTGTGCGGAAGAAAAGATATCAGGTGGCAGGTCGGTGCGGCGGATGGTTGTCCCGTCCGTCAGGGTCACCGTGCGCTCGATCAGATTCTCCATTTCACGCACATTGCCCGGCCAGTCATAATTCTGGATTTCCGCCATCGCGTCCGCTTCAAAGGCCATGATCGGCCGTTCCCTTTCTTGACAGATTCTCTTTAGAAAAAAATATGCCAGTAACGGAATGTCAGCGCGCCGCTCCTTGAGGGGCGGTAGCTTGATTGGAATGACATTCAGCCGGTAATAGAGATCTTCCCTGAAGTCTCCCTTTTGGATCTGTTGCAGCAGGTCGATGTTTGTCGCTGAAATCAGACGAACGTCGAGTTTGATCTTCTTTGTAGATCCAACCCTCTCAAATTCGTGTTCCTGCAGGACGCGCAGCAATTTCATCTGCAGCTGCAGGGGCATGTTGCCGATCTCATCAAGAAATAGTGTGCCGCCGTTCGCAAGCTCAAACTTACCAGTTTTGTCGTGAACCGCGCTGGTAAAGGCGCCTTTGACGTGCCCGAAGAGTTCCGATTCAAGCAGGTCGGCGGGGATTGCGCCGCAGTTTATTGCGACAAAAGGCTTCTGTTTACGCGCGCTGTTGTAGTGGATGGCTTTAGCGACGAGCTCTTTTCCTGTTCCCGATGCCCCCAGAATGAGGATGGTGGAATCGGTGTGGATGACCTTCTCCATTCGCGAGAAGACCATTTGCATCGGCATGCTGTTTCCGATGATCCGGTCGAAGCGATACTGGCCGTGCAGCTGCTGACGAAGGTAGATGTTCTCGGCCAGCAGGTGGCTTTTTTCAAGCGCTTTGGCGACCTGGAGTTTTAGCTTTTCAAAATTAAAGGGTTTGGTGATGTAGTCGAACGCGCCTTCACGCATCGCCTCGACCGCTGTTTCGGTGGACGCGTTTCCGGTGATCATGATGAAGCTGGTGTTGGGGGTGATTTCGCGGGAGCGTTTCAGGACGCCCAGCCCGTTGATTCCGGGCAGACGTAGATCGCACAGGATCAGGTCGTAGGATTTTGATTCCAGCAGGGAGAGGGCTTTTTCGCCGGTCGTGCAGCTGATGATCTGGTAGCCGTCCTGCGAGAGTAGAACCGAAAGGGCTCTGCTGCTGGTCTCTTCATCGTCCACCAGTAATATTTTGTTTTTATCTGGCATCGACCCTATCTCCAGGCTGTCATAATAATGACGAAGATAGCATGGGGGCTGACCGGGCGGCAAGGGTGCGCCTGGCGCTCCGTTTGCTGTTATGGATAAATCTGTTATGAATAAAACTGTGGCACAAAGACCAGAAATGGTAAGAAATAATTGATCTGCAAACTACTGTTTTTACGCTCCTGTTCGGTCTGTGACGCGTTCTTGCTCGGGATTAAATGTTATATCTGATAAAAATAAAACGATATTCTACTATTGACAGTCGATGCCTCTATTTGTATCTTCGAGTACGGGATGTGATTGTAAATTACTGAAATAACGAGCTGTATTTATTTTCGGTAAAGAATTTAAGTGAGCTAAAAAAATCCCAGATGAGAGATATTTTAAACGAGAACAAGGAGGAAATTCAAGTGAATGTAACAGGGTTCAAAAAAATAATGGCGGCCAACCGCGGTGAAATTGCCATCCGGATTTTCCGTGCGTGTACCGAACTTGGAATTTCGACTGTTGCTATTTACTCCGAGCAGGATCGGTTGTCACTGCATCGTTATAAGGCGGACGAAGCTTACCTGATCGGGAAGGGCAGAGGCCCGATTGATGCTTATCTGGGATATGACGAAATTATCGATCTCGCCCGGCGACTCGATGTTGACGCGATCCATCCCGGCTACGGATTTCTGTCAGAAAACGCTGATTTTGCTGAGGCATGTGAACGGGCCGGCATCGCCTTTATTGGACCAACCCCGGAGATTCAAAGACGGTTGGGTGACAAGGTTTCGGGGCGCGAAGTGGCTTTGGAAGCGGGTGTTCCAATTGTTCCCGGCACGGAAAAACCGATTCAGAGTGATGAAGAAGCGCTTATCTTTGCCAAAGAGGCCGGTTATCCGATCATTATCAAGGCGAGTGCCGGTGGTGGCGGTCGAGGAATGCGGGTCGCCCGGAACAAAAAAGATCTTCTGGAAGGATTGCGTTCCGCGGCGTCTGAGGCACAGGCAGCGTTCGGCAATGCGGCGGTGTTTCTGGAAAAATATATCGAAAATCCGAAGCATGTCGAGGTTCAGGTTCTGGGTGATAAGTATGGCAATCTGGTTCATTTTTATGAGCGAGACTGCTCAATACAGCGGCGTCATCAGAAGGTCATTGAAATCGCCCCCTCTCTCTACCTGACCAAGAAAAAGCGGGAGCAGCTCTGTGATTACGCGCTAAAAATTGCGGGCGCGGTTGATTATGTCAATGCGGGAACGGTTGAGTTCCTCATGGATCAAAAGGGTGATTTTTATTTTATAGAGGTCAATCCGCGGATTCAGGTCGAGCATACGGTCACTGAACTGGTGACGATGCGAAATCTGGTACAGGCGCAGATTCGCATCGCTGAAGGACATAAGCTCTCTGATCCGGAGATCGGTATCAAAAGTCAGAAAGATATCGAGCTGCGAGGCTACGCGATTCAATCACGGATTACTACGGAAGATCCACAGAACAACTTTGCGCCCGATTTTGGCACGATTAAGGCGTACCGTACCGCAGCTGGCTTCGGGGTGCGCCTCGACGCGGCGGCCGGATACGCAGGAGCGCAGATCACCCCACATTACGATTCTCTGCTGGTGAAGATTTCGACTTGGGGACTGACATTCGATTGTGCGGCGCGGACGATGCATCGCTCCCTGCAGGAATTTCGCATCCGTGGGGTCAAAACCAATATCGGCTTTCTCGAGCAGGTCATTACCCATCCGGTGTTTTTGAAAGGGGAGTGTGATACCTCCTTCCTCGACAAGCATCCCGAAATTTTTGAAATGAGGGAGAAGCAGGATCGCGCCAATAAGATTCTGTCGTTTATCGGCCATGTCACCGTCAACGGTTACCCTGGCATTGCGCCAGAGAAGAAGTTGCAGTTTAACACACTGCGTGATCCGGATACGCCCGAAATCCCCTATGGGCGTCCGCACCCGCGTGGATCGCGGGATATTCTGCGAGAAAAGGGACCCGCCGGTCTGGCAGAGTGGGCACGTAAAGAGAAAAAACTGTTGTTGACCGATACCACGATGCGCGACGCGCACCAGTCGTTGATGGCCACCCGGTTCCGGACCTTTGATCTCGATCGGATTGCAGAGGCGACCGCTCATCTCGGTGGTGGTCTGTTTTCGTTGGAAATGTGGGGTGGCGCAACCTATGACGTATCGATGCGTTTTCTGAATGAGGATCCTTGGGAGCGCCTGGATCGCCTGCGTGAGAAAGTCCCCAATATCCTTTTTCAGATGTTGCTGCGCGGCTCCAATGCAGTGGGGTACACCAACTATCCTGACAACGTGGTGCAGGAATTTGTCGACAAGGCGGCCGGTAGCGGCATCGATATCTTCCGTGTTTTCGATTCCCTCAACTGGACGCGGGGGATGCAGGTCGCTATGGACGCTGTCAATAAGTCGGGCGCTGTCTGTGAGGCGGCAATGTGCTACACCGGCGATATTATGGACCCGAAACGCGACAAGTATCCGCTGGAATATTACGTCAATCTGGCGAAAGAGCTGGAATCGATGGGAGCGCATATCCTCGCTATCAAGGATATGGCCGGATTGCTGAAGCCGTTTGCTGCGGAGAAACTGGTCAAGGCGCTGAAGAATGAGATCGGTATCCCCGTTCATCTGCACACTCACGATACCTCGAGCAACGGCGGGGCCATGCTGATGATGGCAGCACAAGCCGGTGTAGATATTGTCGATGCGTCCCTGTCGTCGGTGTCAGGTCTGACGGCTCAGCCGAATATGAATGCTCTGCTGTCTACCCTAGAAGGATCGATCTGGGATCCGCAGGTTGACATGGATGGCCTGCAGAAGCTGGCGAATTACTGGGAAACCGTCCGCACCTATTACGCACCGTTCGAATCTGAGCTGCGGAGCGGCACGGCTCAGGTCTATTATCATGAAATCCCTGGCGGGCAATATTCCAACTACAAACCACAGGTCGAAGGGTTGGGGTTGGGTCACCGCTGGGAGGAGTGCAAGGAGATGTACCGCAAGGTCAACGACATGTTCGGCGACCTGGTCAAGGTCACACCTTCCTCGAAGATTGTCGGCGATATGGCGATGTTCATGGTGCAGAACGACCTCGAACCTGAAGATATCTACCAGCGCGGGCAGGAGCTGTCGTTTCCTCAGGGGGTCATCGATTTCTTTAAGGGGATGATCGGCCAGCCCTACGGCGGTTTCCCGGAAAAGCTGCAGAAGATTATTCTTAGGGATGAGCAGCCTCTGACGTGCAGACCAGGCGAGCTTCTGGAGCCAGTCGATTTTGACGCGAAAAGGGTCGAGCTGGAGAAGAAACTCGGCCAGCAGGTGACGGACCGGGATGTGCTCTCCGCTGTCCTGTACCCGGGTGTTCTCGAAGAGTTTATCCGACACCGGCAGAAATACAGCGACACCAGCTTTCTGCCCACTCCGGTCTTCTTCTACGGTCTCGATGTCGGCGATGAAGTAAGCATCGAGATCCAGGCGGGGAAAACCCTGATTGTTAAATTGAATGCGATCGGTCGGGTTCACGAAGATGGCACGCGCAATATTTACTTTGAACTCAACGGTGAACCCCGTCAGGTGACGGTGCAGGATATGTCGGTAGAGTTGGAGGGGAGCAGCGCTGTCAAGGCGGACCCGGATGATCAAAAGCAGGTCGGCGCGCCGATGCCGGGCAAAATTTTCAAGATGAACGTTGCCGTCGGTGACAAGGTCAAGGAGGGAGATACTCTGCTGTCGACCGAAGCGATGAAGATGGAAACGAACGTCAAAGCCAAGAAAGACGGCATCGTCAAAGAGATTCTGGTCAACGAAGGGGATCAGGTCGGGCAGGACGATCTGTTGTTGACGCTGGAATAACGACAGAGAAAATATCAGCAAAAAAGCCGGGATTCATCCCGGCTTTTTTGCGTTGTCAGAGCATCGCAAGACGGGCTTCGTTATGTGTTTTGCCGTGACGGTCATTCCTAACAACGGGTGAAGTTCATCTTCTGCAGGACAGGTTCGACGATGGCGCGGATATCGTGGCTGTCGGCCTGCGTCAGAACCTTCTGTGCTGTCTCCTGGGCGGTTTGTAGGGAAATCTGGCTGAGCAGCTTTTTCAGTTTCGGGATACAGGGTGCCGACAGGGAGAATTGCTGAATGCCGAGGCCGATGAGGATGATCAGGCAGGCCGGATCTGTCGCCATTTCACCGCAGAGACACAGATCGATCTGCTTGTCACGTGAAACAACCGCCAATTCAGCCAGTGCGTCGACGACCGCGGGGTGGAGCGGATCGTAGTAGTTTTCTACCAGCGGGTTTGAACGGTCTGCAGCAAGCATGTACTGAATCAGGTCATTGGTGCCGAGGGAGAAAAAGTCGACTTCTTCGGCGAGGTGAGGTGCCAGACGGACCGCCGCCGGGACCTCGATCATAGCGCCAAGGGGGATGTCGTCGGTAAATGCAACCCCTTCAGCCTGCAATTTGTTTTTGGCTTCTTCGACCAGTGCCCGGCAGGCCTTGATCTCCTTGATGTTTGAGATCATGGGAAACAGCAGGCGGACCGGACCATGTACGCTCGCCATCAGAATGGCTTCGATCTGGGTGAGGAAGATTTCCCGGTTGTCGAGACAGACCCGGACCGATCTCCAGCCCATGAAGGGGTTGTCTTCCCGCGGGGTGGGGAAATAGGGCAGCCCCTTGTCGCCGCCGATATCGAGTGTGCGGATCGTTACCGATTCGCCATCGGCGTTTTCGATAACTCGCTTGTAGAGCGTGTACTGGTCCTGTCGGTCGGGGAAAGAACTCCGTGCCATGTAGGGGAATTCGGTGCGGTAGAGTCCGACACCTTCGGCTCCGTTGCGTCGCGCGACGTCGATATCACTAAGGAGGCCGATATTGGCGCGGAGGATGATGCGGGTCCCGTCTTGGGTCCGTGCTGGAACGGTCCGCAGTTTGTCCAACCGCTGTTGCTCCTGCTGGCGGTCGTGTTCAAGGCGGAAGTATTCATCGAGGATAGTGCTGTTCGGTTTGAGGTAGATACATCCGGAATTTGCGTCGAGGATCACCTGTGAGTCGGGTTCTATCTGGTTGACAGCGCCTTTGACCCCAATTAGAGCCGGAATGCCGAGGGATTTGGCCATGATGACCGAGTGGGCGTTGGCCTCGTTCGATTCGAGAACCATCCCGGTGATCTTTTCGTGGTCAAGGATCGCCATGTCGGATGGCAGCAGGCGGCGGGCCACCAGAATACCGCTGCGCTGCAGGTGGATGCCTTGTGATGTCTTGCCGACGAGATTGGCCAGTAGGCGGCGACCGATGTCTTCCATGTCGGCGGCACGTTCGCGCAGGTAGACGTCCTCAATTCCGGAAAATGCGTCGATATAACCAGCGATGACCTTTTTCAAGGCGTACGGTGCGCTGTGTTCGTCGTTGATCTGCTTGCGCAGCTTGTCGATAAAACTCCGGTCTTCGAGGATCATCATGTGGGTATGAAAGATTGCTGCATCCTCTTCGGTTAAGCGGGCGGCTACCCGTTTTTTCAGGTAGAGGGTCTGGATCCTTGTTTGGCGCAGCGCTTCGTCCAGTTTTTTTAACTCGTTTTCGGGGATAACCCCTTTTTCATCGAAGATGTCGGCAAAACCAAACTGCTGATCGATAATATTGGCAACCCCGGTCACGACGCCCCCATAGGCGACTTTACCTCGCAGTACGGTGGTTTGCGCCGGTGTTTCCTGTGGAGCGACCTCCGCGTCGGGAGTCGGCAGGTGCGGTAAGGGTTGCTGTAAGTTCTGCTGTTTGTCGATGGTGTCGAGCAGGCGTGCATTGACGACGATAGAGGCGACCTGAAAAGCGATGGTGTTCAGGGTTGCAGTTTCTTCCGGGGTGTAGCTGCGCGGGGAGCGCGTCTGAATGACAAGAACGCCCAGCGGTTCACTGCGGTCTGATAACGGGATGCCGAGAAAGGAATGGAACTGTTCTTCGCGGGTGACGCCAAAATAGCGATACCGCGGGTCGTTTTGTGGTTCTTTGACGGCAAGGATCTTCTGTGTCTCTGCAACCAGGCCGGTCAGTCCTTCGCCGATCGACAGGGTGACGTTGCCGATCGACTCAGGAGTCAGGCCGTAGGTAGCGCGTAATACCAGTGTGCTCTGGTTCTCTTCGATCAAGTAGAGTGAGCAGACGTCTGAATGAGCGCGCTCAGCGACCAAGCCGACGATATTTTCCAGTGTCTCATCGAGATCGTGAGAATCGAGGATCAGTGCATTGATGTCCTGTAGGGTGCTCAGGCCGAGGCTCGGATCCGATATGTGTCGTTTGGTGGCAGGCATGTGATGTCACATTTGTCGCAGTAGTTGGCAAGTCAGTGTGTCATTTTAACGCAATTTGTTGCCGATAGCGATGGAAAAGAGCCGGTAAATTGTATGAAAAAAAAACGCCACCAGGGGGAGAGAGGTCCCTGATGGCGTAAGGGGATGTATCTGACCGTTCGGGCGGAACGGAAATATCCCGCTGCATTCATGATATCTTTACTAGCAAAATAGATGCCACGTGGTTGGGTAGGGGATTGTATGGCGGTGAGACTACGTTTTTTGACCGGGTTCTGCTGTTGATCCGATCACAGACCCTGCAAGTGAACTGCAGGTTCGATAGAGAGATTTAAGCGGGGACGCTGACGGTTATCGACGGTTGACAGGTGGTGCGATGAAAAGTGGCTTCTGGTTAGCTGTTGTCGGCCATGGACGGTGAAAAACGACCGACCTTGTGACTGAAATGACAGGCCACCAGATGCTGTTGCCCCAGATCGGTCAGCCGGGGCTGGGTCTGGCGACAGATGGCTTCAGCGTAGGGACAACGGGGATGAAAATGGCACCCTGGAGGTGGGGCGAGGGGGGACGGGACTTCGCCCTGAATATGGGGCTTTTGCCCCTTATGTCCCGGCTCTGGCTTCGGAATTGCGTTTAGAAGAGCCTCGGTGTAGGGATGTCCCGGTTGGCTGTACAGCGTTTTCACCGAAGTTAGTTCGACGATGCGGCCGAGATACATCACCGCAACCCGGTCGCTGATATGCTCGATAACGGCTAGATCGTGCGCAATGAAGAGATAGCTCAATCCCTGTTGCTGTTGGATGTCGCTGAGTAGGTTAAGGATTTGCGCCTGTATCGACAGGTCGAGGGCCGAGACCGGTTCGTCGGCGACGATAATCTGTGGTTCGACAGCCAGGGCGCGGGCAATACCGATCCGCTGACGTTGACCGCCTGAAAATTCATGCGGATACCTGTGGAGAGTCTCCCCGTCCAGCCCGACCTGTTCGAGCAGTTGAGTGACCCGCTTGTGATTTGATTTGCGGTCGGACAGCTGGTGGATTTTCAGCGGTTCAGTAAGGATTTCGCCGATTGTCTGACGTGGGTTCAGTGCCGAAAAAGGGTCCTGAAAGACCATCTGCAGCTTGCGTCTGTACGGTTTCAGTTCGCGCTGTGAAAGGCGGGTAAGGTCCTGCCCGTCGAACAGGATTTGACCTGAATCAGGTTTGAGCAGACTGAGGATTATTTTCCCGGTGGTCGATTTTCCGCAGCCCGATTCTCCGACCAGGCCGAGCGTTTCACCGGCGGCGAGGGTGAAGCTGATATCGTCCACGGCGATCAGCTGTTGTCCCTTGCGACGATGGCTGCCAAAGGTTTTGCGCAGGTTTTTGACTTCGAGCACGGTGGACATCTCAGTCTCTCCAGCAGCGGACGAAATGATCCGGTGCGACCTGGTTTAGGGGAGGAAGCTGGTTTTTGCAGGGCGCAAAGTTTTCTGGGCAGCGTTGCAGAAAGGAACAGCCATCTGGTCTCTTGTCCGCAGCTGGAAGCTGGCCCTCGATGGTTGGCAGAGGGCCCTTTCTGCCGAATTTTGGGATGCAGTTGAGAAGCCCCCGTGTATAGGGATGCCGTGGATTGTCGAACAGATTCTGTACCGGTGCTTGCTCGACGATCAGCCCGGCGTACATCACCGCGACATCATCAGCGTGCTCAGCCACGACCCCGAGGTCGTGGCTGATAAGCAGGGTGGCCATTTTTCGCTCCTCTTTGAGCTGGCTGAGGAGGGCGAGAATCTGTGCCTGAATGGTGACATCGAGAGCTGTAGTCGGTTCATCGGCGATCAGGAGCTGCGGGTTGCAGGCCAGCGCCATAGCGATCATGATCCGTTGCCGCTGCCCGCCGGAAAGCTGGTGGGGATAATCGTGCATCCGCTCGGTGGGTGTGGCGATCCCGACCTGTTGCAGCAGTTCGGCCGCTTGCTGCAGAGCGTCGCGTTTGCTCAGACCGCGGTGCAGGGTTAATACCTCGGCGACCTGTACTCCGATCCTGAATACCGGATTCAGGGAGGTCATGGGCTCCTGAAAGATCATCGAAATTTTATTGCCACGGATGCGACGCATTTCCTGGTCCGGCAGGCGCAACAGGTCACGGCCGGAGAAGAAAATTTCGCCGCCGACAACCCGCCCTGGTGTGGGGAGAAGGCGCAGCAGCGAGAGTGCTGTCATCGACTTGCCACAGCCCGATTCACCGACTATGGCCAGGGTTTTTCCGGCGTCTATGGAAAAAGTGACGCCGTCCACCGCTTTAACTACGCCGGTGCGGGTCATGAAGTAACTCTGCAGATTGTGGACGCTGAGAAGTGCTGACATGAGATTCCATTTTAAGTTAAAGAGGAAATCATAACTACACTGAATGATGGAAGGGGGTCAAGCGCACGATTGTTCAGGAACGGTCAGTTTTCGCTATACGGTGGAGTCGCACCGCAGGTTGTGTCGGTTCGCTTATGTGTCGGTTTTTTCACCAATTTTGTTGCTGTTCTCGGTGAATTCGCGTAGTCTGAGGACTCGATGTCCCAATTTGGTCCGTTGAATAATTCTATGGAGGGTAACAGCCCGATGGACAGTGCTGCGCGGATAGATCTTCACCTTCATTCGACCTGCTCAGACGGTGTTTATTCGCCTCGGGAGGTTGTGCGCCGCGCGGCGGATGCCGGAATGGTCGCCATCGCTCTGGCGGATCATGATAACATCGATGGCATCGACGCTGCACAGGATGAAGGGCGCAAGCTCGGAATTCAGGTGCTGTCGGGTGTCGAGCTTTCCAGTCAATGGCAGTCGTATCATGATATCCACCTGCTCGGGTACGATTTTGACCATCATGATCCTGTGTTTCAACAGGAACTCAAGGAATTTCAGGATTTTCGTTCAAGCCGGAATCGTCAGATTATCGACCGCGTTAACCTCAAGCTAGTTGATGAGGGACGCGGCCTGCTCGACGCCGATGAGGTCCGGCGGCAGGCGGGTGGAACGATCGGTCGACCGCATATTGCCCGCGCCTTGCTCGATGCTGGCCATGTGACCAGTAACGATGAAGCGTTTGAACGCTATCTTGTTCCCTGTAATGTCGCCAAGCGATATTTCCCTCTCGATCGGGCCATTGCCCTGATTCACCGCTGCGGCGGTGTGGCCGTGCTCGCTCACCCCCCTTACATTACCCGCAGTCAGTTTGAGCTGGAACAGCTCGTCAAGCTGTTTGCCACCTTCGACCTTGATGGCCTTGAGGCCTATAACAACGGTGCCACCCTCGAAGATATCGACTGGACGATCCGCCTGGCGCGAAAATACGGCCTGATCGTGACGGGCGGCTCCGATTTTCATGGGACTGAAGGATCTGAGGTGGAGATTGGTACCGGATTCGGGCGGTTGTCGATCCCCTACAGCTGTGTTGAAGAGGTCCTTGCGGTGAAACGCAAACACTTTGCGCGGGGAGCGGGCGGGTGAAAAGCGAACTTCAAGAGCAGATGAATCAGGGATTGGATGAGGCCAGACGTGGAGAGACGGTGCTGGCTCAAATCCATCTTGAAAAGGTTCTGCAGCAGAGTCGCCATCCCGAAGTTCTGGCCTGGTACGGTTTTTGTCTGGCAAGAAATAAGGGGGCCTTTATCCAGGGGATTGAATTGTGCAAAGAAGCGCTTCGGGCCGCCCCTGATAGTCCCGATATCTACCTGGCGACCGGAAGGATTTACTTGCTGGCCGGTCGACGCCGCAGTGCGATCAGTGCGTTCAATAAGGGGCTTAAGATGGGGCGCAGTGACGCTATTGTCGGACAGTTGCAGCGGATCGGGCTGCGCCGGAAGCCCCTTTTTTCGTTTCTGGATCGTGATCACTTTCTGAACGTGTATGTCGGCTTGCTGCTGTCATACCTCAAGTCGCGCTGAGGGCTGTTCTTCAGCAGTCCTTCCAGTTGGGCTCTCTCTTTTCGAGAAATGCCGCCATCCCTTCTTTCTGGTCTTCCGTCGCAAAACAGAGCGCAAACAATTCAGCTTCGTAGTCGATCGCCTTATCGACGGGCATTTCCATACCGTTATCGACTGCCTGTTTGATCAGGCGTACCGCAACCTGAGGTTTTGCCGCAATTTTTTGCGCCATCTCCAGGGTCGTATCGAACAGCTTGTCGTCGGGCACGACCTTGTTGACCAGCCCCAGTTTTTCGGCCTGCAGCGCCGAAATCATGTTCCCGGTGAGCATCAATTCTTTGGCCTTTCCTTTACCGATCAGGCGGGGGAGTCGCTGTGTTCCCGCCCAGCCGGGGATGATCCCGAGGTTGATTTCCGGTTGCCCCAGCTTTGCCGAATCGGCCGCCAGCCTGATATCGCAAGCGAGGGCCAGCTCACAGCCGCCTCCCAGGGCATAGCCGTTGATGGCGGCGAGAACAATCTTTGTCGAGTGCTCGATCCGATTAAACAGGTGCTGGGCTTGTCGGGCGACGGTTCGTGCCTGAAGTGGGTTGAGTGGTTGCATCACCGAGATGTCCCCACCGGCGACGAAGGCCTTGTCTCCCGCGCCGGTGATCATAATGACCTTGGTTGCCGGATTTGCTTCGATCTCGCTGAAGGTCTCGTCAAGCTCCTTAAGCGTCTCGGGGTTCAACGCGTTGAGGGCGTCCGGTCGGTTGATGGTTATGACGGTGACCTCTCCATATTGCTTTAGCAGCAGGTTTTTGGCGCTCATTGCGTTCTCCTTTGGTGATTTCTGGTGTGCCGGGTCGGTTGTGCCGTCAACGGGTTGTCCGGCCAGGGATGTTTCGGGTAGCGGCCCTTCATCTCCTTTTTGACCTCCGGATAGATCTCTGTCCAGAAGTGTGGCAGGTCCTGAGTCACTTGCAAGGGTCGACCTGCGGGGGAGAGTAGATGAAGCTGAACCGCGATCCGGCTGTCACAGATCCGTGGCGTGCCGAGGGTGCCGAACATCTCCTGCAGTTTGACGGCCAGGACCGGTGGTCCCGCGGGCTGATACTGCAGCCTGATCTGAGATCCGCTGGCGACGCGAATTCGCTCCGGAGCCAGACGATCTAGCTGTTGCTGTTGCGTCCAATCGAGCAGGGCGGTCAGGGCCGGAAGGAGATTGAACCGTTTTAACTGCTCGGCGCTGCTGCAGTCAGTCAAAAACGGTGCCAGCCAGTCTTCAAGACTCTGCTGCAACGCCTGGTCTGAAAAGTCCGGCCAGGTGTCGGTTGTGAAGGTCGCCCTGAGCAAGGTGATACGGTTTCGGAATGATTCAGTCTGCTGTGACCAGTTGAGGAGCGCAAGTCCCTTTATCCGAAGTCTTTCGAGAATGACCTTGATATTGTCTTCTTCGCAGTTTTTCGCAGGTGTTTCGCTTAGGGGTATGCTGCCGAGCATGGTCACCTGTCGACTGATGACCCGGTCCTTCTCCTCGTCCCAGAAGGTCAGTTTTTGAGATGGCAGGTCGGGGTAGAGTTTGATTAAATCCTCACGTCTCAGCGGCATTGCCTGCCTGATGTGCGCGTCTGCCCCCGAACGAACTGTTGATGAGGTGGCCACCAGAAAATCGCAAGCTGTCAGGGGTGAATGCTCCGCGACAAAGCCGCCTTTGCCTGACGTGAATAAAAACCGGTGCTTTTCGCTCTTACGTCGTCTGCCGATACGATCCGGATACGCGCTGGCGAGTAGCGCGCCCATCATGCTTTTTTCTTTGTCTGTTAAACGGACGTGGGTCTTGAGGGAAAAGTACTGATGCCAGTATCGGGCAGCCCTCTCGATAGGGTTTTGTTTGCGGCTGTGGTCTGTGGTGCGTGCGTGGCGCAGTTGTTCCAGCTGCTCCTGCAGATCGCCACGATGGGATGGCCGTGTTTCCACTTCGCTCAGCAGTGCGACCAGGTCGCATCCCAGCGGCAGACAGTGGGCGTCCTGAGCCGTGATGAGCAGACGCCCCAGACGCGGGTGGGCGGGGAACTTCGCTATACACTGTCCCAGTGAGGTCAACGTCAGCGCAGGTGTCATGGCGCCGAGCAGCTGTAACAGCTTTCGCGCCGCATCAAAGGCAGAGGGTGGGGGCGGGTCCAGCCAACACAGGGAAGAAGGATCAGTAATGCCCCAACCGGCCAGATCGAGGGCCAGTGGAGCTAAGTCGGCGTTTCGCATTTCTGGCGGTGTAAAGGGCAGCAAACTGCCGTGCTCGGCTCTGGTCCACAGTCGGTAGCAGTGCCCGGGCGAAAGGCGCCCGGCCCGGCCCGCGCGCTGCTCTGCACTGGCTGCGGAAATACGGGTCATTTTCAGCCCAGTCAAGCCGCTGTTGGGATCGAAACGGGGTTGTCGGGCGTAGCCGCTGTCGATAACGGTTTCGATCCCTTCGATCGTCAGGCTGGTTTCAGCGATGTTGGTAGCGAGCACCACTTTTCGTCGTGGACCGGACCGGATCGCCGCTTCCTGCTTGGCGAAGGGCAGAGACCCGTAGAGGGGGTGAACGTCGACCTCTTTAAGGTCCGCAAGTGCCGCATGACATCGCTCAATTTCACCGGACCCCGGCAGGAAGGTGAGGATGTCACCCCCGGTCCGCTGCAACGCCCGGTGGACAGCGGCGACGGTTTGATCGACCAGAGAGCGTCCCTTATGAGGAATGTAGTCGACGGCGACCGGGTATGAACGCCCTTCGCAGGTGATGATAGCGGCGTTCAGCAGTTCGGCAAGGGGCTGACTGTCGAGGGTTGCAGACATGATGAGGATTTTGAGATCGTCACGCAGGCCTTGCTGCACATCGTGACAGAGGGCGAGGGCCAGATCGCTGTTGAGGTTGCGTTCGTGAAATTCATCGAAAATGATCAGCCCGATCCCGTGGAGTTCCGGATCGTTCTGCAGGCGGCGGGTCAAAATGCCCTCGGTAACCACTTCGATACGTGTCTGTGTGGAGACCTGTTTCTGATAACGGATGGAATAACCGACGGTCTGACCGACCGGTTCACCGAGCAGGTGCGCCATGTAGCGGGCAGAGTTGGTCGCCGCCAGTCGGCGTGGCTCCAGCAGCAGAATTTTCTGTCCGCTGACATTTTCATCATTGAGCAGGGCGAGTGGCACCTGCGTGGTTTTGCCCGATCCCGGCGGTGCCTGAAGGATCAGAGTCTGATGGGTTGCCAGGCCTGCATTCAGTTGATCGATGACGTTGAAGATCGGCAGGGTCATCGCTGCCCTTTGGAATTGAACTGGGAAAAACGGGCCACGGCACCGGCGATTTCGTCTTCGCGAATATTGCCAAATGCCAACCGCAGATAGGGATCGAGTCTCGGTCCGAACACCTCGCCGGGCAGGCAGCTGATATGAGCTTCATCAAGCAGGCGTTTCGCTGCCTGGCGGCCAGTCAGGTGTGGCCAGGGGTGCTTGATCCACGCAAAAAATGCGCCGCTGGCTTCGAGGGAAAAGGGTGTGTCCATTGTGAAAAAGGCGTTGCAAAACAGGTCATGACGGCGTCTCATGGCCTGCGCGTTATCCGCCACCCACTGGTCCAGGTTTTGACAGCCGTAGGCGATGGCGTACTGGGTGATGCGTGGCTGGCAGACAACCATGCCATCTTGTGCTTTCAGAGCCTGATGAATAAAACGTTCCGAAGCTACCAGGGCGCCGGCGCGGAACCCGGTCAGAGCAAAGGTTTTACCGAAAGAAGCGATATGGATCAGTGTGTCGTCCCAGTCTTTTTTAGCAAACAGCTGATGTGGTTGAGTGTCGATGAAGGCGTTGTAGGTTTCGTCGAGGACCAGCGCAATATTGTGTGCACTGGCCAGTTGCCACAGTTCCTCCAGTTGCTGCGCGGGGATGGTTGCTCCGGTCGGGTTGCTGGGCGTGACCAGTAGAATAGCCCGCGTGCGTGGGGTGATCAATTCGGCGATCTGTGCCGGATCGGGCAGGCCATTGTTTTGCGGATTATAGGGGGCATAGACCGGAGTTACACCCATAGCCTGCAGCCCCATGGGGTGATCGAAATATGCCGGCAGTTGGAGGATGACCTCATCTCCGGCTTGGCACAAAACCGTCATCGCTAACCAGAAGGCCTGACTGGCGCCGATGGTCAGGCAGAGTTCTGCGGGCTGTGGACCCTTCTGATAGCGCCGCTCGTACCAGTCACAGACCGCTTTCCTGGTGTCCGCTAGCCCCTCATCGGGGCTATATTTGCAGACCAGTGGATCTGACAGGCGGTTTGAGAGTTCGGATAGGAGGCCCTGTGGCGGCGTGTAGTCGGGGATCGCCTGACAGAGATCGACCAGCGGCTTACTTGCGGGGAAGGTCCGGCCCGTCAGCCAGTTTTTGACCTCCGAAATCGGTGGGAAATGGATCTGTTGGATATTGTCAGAGATTGCGAAATTCATCGTTTCAATCTGCCTCTGGGAGAGATGGATCGCTGAAAAAAGAATATTCCAGTCGGCATCATGCTTTTTTTATCATTTCCACCAGCAGTTCGCTGACTCGGACCATGTCGTCGACGGTGACCTCCTCCTTGACCGAATGGACCTGTTCCATGCCGGTACCGAGGATGACCGTCTGAATACCTTTCTCATTGAAAACGTTGGCATCTGAGCCACCACCTGCCATGCCGATGGTCACGGAACGCCCCAGGGCCCGTCCGGCATCGTTAAACAGGGCCAGAATGGGCGCATCGAGAGGGACATTCATGGCCGGGTAGTCATCACGGATATCGAGGGACAGTGTCGCATGGATCGTTTTGCCGTCGACCTCGATTGTGGCCCTGCTGACCTCATCCTCCAGGCATTTCAGAATATGATCGGTCTGTTGCCGCAGCTTTTTGTGGCTGTGACTGCGGACTTCGCCCTTGAGGGTAACCTGTCCTGGAATGATGTTAGAGGCCTGCCCCCCTTTGATGACACCGATATTGGCGGTGGTTTCGTCGTCAATCCGGCCGAGCCTCATCCGCGCGATGGCTTTCGCTGCAATGTGGATAGCTGAAATCCCTGTTTCCGGTGCGACCCCGGCGTGAGCCTCCTGGCCACAAATCTGGATCGTCATCCGGTTGGCGGCCGGGGCACGATGGATAGCTCGATCAACACCGTTGGTGTCGAGGGCGACTCCCCAACGGGCGTCGATTTTGCTGACGTCCAGATTTTTAGCCCCGAGTAGGCCGATCTCTTCACAGACCGTGATGACAATCTCGAGCGGGACGTGTGGAATGTTCTGCTCTTTGAGCACCTCGACGGCTTCGATAATTTCGGTCAAGCCAGCCTTGTCGTCGGCGCCGAGGACGGTGTCGCCTTCGCTGCGAAAAACACCGTTGTTCAGCACCGGGACGACATTGTTTGCGGGGGTGACCGTGTCCATATGGCCCGACAGCATAAATGCTGGTCCCTGTTTTGTGCCGGGGATGCGGGCGATGAGGTTGCCGCTTTCGCTGCCGGTGTGTTTTGCCGAGTCGTCGAATTCGACCGTCGCTCCCATGCGGGCTAAGCGTTCGGTCAGGTATTGAGCGATGCGTCCTTCCTTGTACGATGGGCTGTCGATACTCGCCTGGCGAGAAAACTCATCACAGATGCGTTGACGATTGATCATATTGAGAAACGTCCTTTACGTCGTTATTTGTGTCGTCGTATGGGTGGTTAACTAAGTCGTTTGTCGATGTTCCGGTATCCTAGCCTCTTCCACACGGGGAGACAATATGATTGGCCGTCGACGGTCTTGTTTTCTGGACAGAACGGCGTTCATGCTGGTATAACGTGTGACGGTTTATTCGGTTTGGTTTTTGCTCCGTCACCGCTTTTTGTTTTGGCCGGTAGCGGGTTTCAGGTTGTATGCGTGGATAAACAGATCAAAAAAGATTTTCAGCCTCCGCGGTCTTCCGGACGGACTGCTCGTTCCCGGCGATCACGTCGTCGTTTTTTTCCCGTTCTTGTCGTTCTTATCGGTCTGACCGTGTGTGGGCTGCTGTTGTTTGGTACGCCACCTCAAGCCTCACTGCAGGCGCGAACAGCGCCCGTTGAGATCAGTGCCCCCCCTGTTCATCTGCCGGTCCCGCCGAAACGAGAGGAATTCAAAAACGTCATCCAGCCCGGCGAAACCATCTCTTCTCTGCTGGGTGACTACTTTACCCCTCAGGAAATCCACGAGCTTAATAAACGAAGCAAGCAGGTGTTCCCCTTTACCCGCATCTGTGCTGGGCAGCCTTATCGAATTTGTGTGACCGATGACAGGTTTGAGAGCTTTGTCTATGAAATCGATGACGAAGAGCAGCTGATCATCCGCACCGGTGAGGGTGAGCCGGTCATCGAAAAGGTCATGATCGAATATCAGGTCGAGACCGATCTGATCCGAGGACAGATCGACAGCAGCCTGTTTGAGGCGGTCACTGATGCCGGTGAAAGTTCAGAACTGGCGATCCGTCTTGCGGATATTTTTGCCTGGGATATCGATTTTATCCGCGATATCCGCGTGGGCGATACGTTTCAGGCGTTGGTTGAAAAGCGCTACCGCGAAGGTGCTCCCGCCGGTTATGGCCAGATTCTGGCGGCGGAATTCGTCAATCAGGGCCAGAGCTACCGTGCCATCTACTATCAGGACGGGGACAATCCGCCGTCCTATTACGATCCCGCTGGCAAGAGTCTGCGTAAGGCCTTTTTAAAGGCGCCGCTGGCTTTCAGCCGGATCTCTTCCGGGTTCACCATGAAGCGCTTTCATCCGATCACCAAGACCTGGAAGTCCCACCCGGCTATCGATTACGCTGCCCCTCGCGGGACACCGATCAAAACCGTCGGCGACGGTACCATCACCCGGATCGGCTATACCAAGGGCAACGGAAATTTTATCGAGATCCGTCACAATAACAGCTACACGACCCTCTACCTGCATATGTCTAAATTTGCCCGGAAGATGAAGAAGGGTAAGAAAGTGGCGCAGGGACAGGTAATCGGCTACGTCGGCAGCACTGGCCTGGCGACTGGCCCGCATCTCTGCTTCCGTATGCGGAAAAATGGTGCACCGGTCAATCCCTATCGGGTCAAGGCGCCAGCAGCGCAGCCGGTGTCAGCAAAAAAATTGGCGGCGTTTCGCGCTGCTGTCGAGCCGCTTATCGCCCGCCTCGAAGGGCGTGAATACAAGCAGGTCGCCAGCATGGAACCTGAGCAGCAAACCGAGACGGTTCAATGACCGGCTGGTGGGGACGCCTGCTCGCCGTCGACTTGACGACGGGGACGGCATCGATTGAAACCCTGCCGACTGAGTTTTTGCACGCCTATCTTGGTGGACGTGGTCTCGGTGTGCGCCTATTTCGTGATTACCACCACCTCGATCCCTTCTCTGCAGACATTCCTCTGATTTTCGCGGTTGGTCCACTTTGTGGCACGGCCGCTCCGACGGCCGCGCGATTGTCCGTTGTTTCCCGCTCTCCACTGACGGGGACGGTTTATGATTGTTCTGCCGGCGGACGATTTGCATGGCGGCTTAAAGCGGCCGGATTTGATGCTCTGCGTATCGTTGGACAGAGCCGTACTCCGGTAGCACTGAAGATCACCCCACAGGGGGGAGAACTGCTTCCTGCCGAAAACAGCTGGGGGAAGAGTGTCTCTGCGACGGTCGCTGACTTTGCCGATAACGGCAGTGTCGCTGCCATCGGTCCCGCCGGAGAGAACCGGGTCCTGTACGCGAATATCATGATGGGGGAGGGCAACGCGGTGGGGCGCGGCGGCTTGGGGGCCGTTATGGGTGCCAAGCAGCTTAAGGCGGTGATGGTGGACGGCGACCTGCGGATGGAAGTGGCAGACAAACCGCGGTTCGATCAGGCGCGCCGGGATATCATGCGCCTCTTTCGCGCATCTCCAGTGATCTTTGGAGAACTCGGCATCGCGGAATATGGTACGCCGGCGCTGGTCGACCTGATGGCACAGCGTCGCATGGCGCCCACCGAAAACTTCCGTAAAACCTTCTTTTCCGGTTCAGACAAGTACTCGGGGCCATCGATCCGCAAGGCCTACCAGCCGAAGAAGGACGGCTGTTTCGGTTGTCCGATCCAGTGCAAGAAGAGCACGCAGTCCGGAGAACCGCTGCCTGAATACGAGACAGTTTCGCACTTCGGTGCGCTTAACAGGGTTGATGACCTGCACGCTATTGTTCGCGCCAACAGCCTGTGCAATCAGATGGGGATGGATACCATCTCTGCAGCGGTGACCCTTGCAGCATGGGGGGAGTTGCGCGGCGATTTTCTCAGCGCGCAGGATATCGGTCCCTTGCTGAAAGATATCGCTCACCGGCGGGGTGATGGCGATGCTTTGGCAGAAGGCTCGGCACGATTGACTGAAGCGCATGGTCAGGCGCACCTGTCGATGAGCGTCAAAGGGCTGGAACTGCCGGCCTACGATCCACGCGGTGCCTACGGAATGGCACTGGCTTACTGCACCAGCAATCGCGGCGGATGTCACCTGCGCGCCTATCCAATCTCGCACGAAATTCTGCGTAAACCGGTTGCGACTGATCGTTTTTCGCTGGCTGGCAAGGCACGGATCATCAAGATCGCCGAAGATACCAACGCCACCATCGATTCGCTGGTGGCATGCAAATTTTCGTTCTTCGGAGCCAGCCTCGAAGAGTACAGCGAACTGCTCTCCGCGACGACAGCAATCGATTACAGTCCGCAACAGCTCAAAGAGATTGGCGAGCGGATTTATCTCACCGAGCGGTTTTATAATCAGAACAACGGTTTTAACGCCGCTGATGATCAGTTGCCTGACCGATTTTTTGAGCAGCCGGGAACATCTGGTGGCGGCATCGAGGTGCCACCCATCGATCGATCCCGTTTCGATGAGGAGCTCAGCAAGTACTACCGGATGAGGGGCTTATCCGATCAGGGTGTGTTTACGGACGATGGTTTTTTGGAGCGACAACCGTGATCTGTCAGGTCAAAAAATACTTTGACAAACTCACAACGGACGGCAGTGCCGAACCTTCCCATGTTGCTGTGGTCGCACGGGACGACGAAATTCTTTCTACCGGTGCCGAAGATTTTGTCTCTCTGGCCACAAAGATTCTCAAACAACTTAATGTTGTCGCACTGGTGGTGGCTGCGCCGCCCTTTGCGTTTCTTGAGGTGCTATTACAGCGGATGCCGCCTGACAGCGCCGAAATAATACCCCTCGATACGGAGACGCGAACCTTCCTCCATGATATCCCTGTTGTCCGCGCTGAAGAGTTCAACTCGGAAGATCCGTCGCGGTTGATCGCTTTACTCGGCCAGCGCAAAGGGGTTCTGGTCGAAGGTGTCGGTATTGTGGCCACCGGCACATTTACTGTCGAGATGGCCTATATCAACTATTCGTCCGTTTATCACGCGCTATACGTTAAAACCCTGCTCGATTTTCTTCAACAATTGGCTCCGAACCGCGAGGAGTTGAGGACGCTGACCCCTCTGTGGAACCAGCTTGCGGCGAATATCCCTGACCGGTTCAGCCTGGCAGAACAGCCTCTGGATACCCCGGATACCATTCTTGCAGCCATCGACGAGACCGGTCGTAAGACGGTTTCGCTGCGGCTTGTTGATTCCTTTTTCGGGAACATTTCCTGTCGTTACGACAATGCTCTGTATATTTCGCAGACCGGGGCCAGCCTGGATGAGCTGGCAGGCTGCATCGATCTGGTGACCGATGGTAACGTCAGCACCGCCGGAATTACCGCATCCAGTGAGCTGGTGGCGCATCGCGCTGTTTACCGGCAGTCGGATGCGCTGACCATTGTTCACGGTCACCCGAAACTGACCGTAACCCTCAGTCTGCTGTGTGAGGAGCAGGGGTGCCGGATTGAGGACTGCTGGAAGGACTGTGATCGTGTCCGCCTGCTAGGTGGACATCCGCTGGTGGCAGGAGAAGTCGGAGCCGGAGGGATTGCCCGCAAGGTGCCTCCGGTGATCGGTCGTACCGGGACGGCGATCGTTTACGGGCACGGCGTTTTTGCGACGGGCCGGAGCGATTTTTCCGATCCCTTGCGTACCATGATTCAACTGGAAAACTTCTGTCGCCAGGAGTATCTGCATCGTCTCAATGCCTGTCTCAATTCTGCGGACAGGGACTTTTTCGCAACGCTCATCGCGTCATGAACTATTTGGCCCATCTCTACGTCTCCGATCCCGATCCTATCGCCTGGGCTGGTTCGCTGATGGGTGATTTTCTTAAAGGCCCTCTTCCTGAAGGTGGCGATCCGCACCTGCGAAAGCACCTGCTCCTGCACCGCAAGCTCGACACATTCGCCGCCGGAAATGCCCATTTTCTATCCAGTTGTCGACGCCTCGATACACGCTACCGTTTTGGTCGATCGATCCTGATCGACGTTTTTTATGATCATTTCCTTGCCTGTCATTGGAACTCTCTGGCGGATGTTCCTCTCGAAACGTTTTCCGCACAGGTTTATGCGGGATTGAGTGACTGTCAGGAGATGCTGCCGACCGGATTGCGGCAACTGTTGCCCCGTATGGTGAGGGAGGATTGGCTCTGCTCTTATCGTGATCCGGCAATTGTCGGTCGGGTCCTGATGTCCCTCGAAAGGCGGCTTCGTCATCGTCTTCCGCTGGCTCAAGGGGTCGATGATCTTACGGACTGTCGTGCTGCGCTGGAAGCGGATTTCGGCCGGTTTATCGCTGAGGCGGTCGGTTTTGTCGGGGAGTGGAAGGCGGACTACGTAGAAATTCAGCGCAGTTGACGCGGAGTTATTGACGTCCTTCGTACAGGATGCGCCAGTCACCGTTTTCATGAACGAGGTAGAGACGTTTTGCCATGTCCCCGCTGTAGTTGTTCGATCGGTAGTGCTGCTGAAAGTTGGCGACGATCATCTCCTGCCCGGCGACACTCTGGCGCGGGTACGCAAACAGGGACAGGTTTGACAGGCTGATGTCCTGCGACTTTTTGCGGGATAGAACCCGTTTTTTGTAGGTCTTCCAGCTGTTGTAGTCATGTCCGTTTGTCCAGAAATCTGCCGAGTAGTTGTTCAGGTAGGCGCCGATATCGGCACGTTCCCAGTCCTGTCTCCAGTTCTCCAGTTTGGTCTGAAGCTCAATCGTGCGGTCCAGCCAGTCACTTGGGGAGATCCACTCCACCTGTTCGCTAATGATGACCGGGGTTGTTCCCGGAGCGACGTACTGGCCGATGCGGGTAAACTCATCGTTGGTAAGGACGACACAGCCTTCGCTGTCGAGGGGAGGGCGGCTGTAGAGGTCTTTGTGGGTGCCGTGCAGCCAGATTCCGTCCCCTGTTTTGCGCAGGAATCGGTCGTATTCGTTGGGATAGTTGACCGGGAACGCCCCTGAACCGTATTTACGGGGGAGATCTTCGTCGGCGATGTGGCCGGTGACAAAGTAGATGCCGCTGGGGGTTTTCAGGTCTCCACGCTGTTTTTTGTTGCCGGGTTGCTTGCCGAGGACGATGTAATAGTCGTCGATCAGTTTGGGGGGCACTGCGGTTCCGGCGTTCTGATAAACGTAGAGACGGTTTTTGCTTTTATCGACGATCAGCGCGTGTTCTACGGTCTGGCTCAGTGAAACCAGCGCGCGGGGAATGCGGGTGGTGTTGAGGAGTGAAAGGTAGCCCTGCAGTCGTGCTTTTGCCTCTTTTCGCAGTTGGTCAATACGCTGTTCGTCGTCTGAGATCAGCTCCGCAAGGATCGGCGCAGAACCGATTTCGTCGAGGAGGTCAAATCGGGCTAGCAACAGGTCGCCGTAAATCAGGTGGGCCAGCTGAAAGCGGGGGGCCTTGTCGATAAGGGCTTTAAGCTCTTCAAGGGCCGCGTTGAGGCGACCGGTCTGAAAAAAGAATAATCCCTTCAACATCTGTGCTTCGTGATCGTCTGGATTGACCGCCAGGCGGGTGTTGAGGCGCTCGCGAAACGCAGCCTGCTGATCGGTGAGGTTGCTCAGCCATTCTTTTTCAGCCTGAGTCTCAAACAGCGCAAAAACTTGCTGCGAAGAGAGAAGCTCCGTCTCCGGTTGGGTCCACAGGGCACCGACCGTTGCCGCCGTGACGGCGAGCAGGGACAGAATCAGACCGCTGATGATAATCTGTCGGCCTATCAACGCAGGGTCCCCAGCGAACGTTCAGTGGCAATCAGCCAACCCGTTCCATGTGGTTGGAGGCGAAAGTGCTTGAGGGTTCGGTCCTGAAAACGGTCGTTGCGGTATTTTTGGATCAGCTCGAGATCGACACCTTCTTCGGTTCTTGAGAGGATGCGGATATCTGTCAACTCGATCTGGATGAAGGCCGGGCGGATAATCCTCGAGCGCCTTTTATTGGCCCAGATCTCGTGGGAACTGAAGGTGTCCGGGTGGTAATCGTTCGGGTAAAACGCCAGATAACCCTCGACGTTCTGTGAAGACCAGGCGGTTGCCCAACGGCGCAGAAATGCGAACGGGTCTTCACGAAGAGGCGTCTTCTCTTCAGGCTCTGTCGCTGCGGCTTGCTCCGGTGTCTTCGTTTTGCTCAGAACTTCTGGTTCGGGTGCCGGGGAGGTATTTTCGGTGACGGTGGGTTCCGGTTCGACAGTCGGGTCCGTTGGTACCGCGTCGATGACCGGTTCTGTAGCAGTGGAAACGGTCGGCTTTTCGGTCGCCTCAGGATCTGTCTTGGCCGCTGTCAGTTGAGCGATGCCCTGACGGTCGAGGATCATCAATTGCGCGTGCAGGGTGCCCGGGTCGATCTCAAGAGCCTTGCCGTAAGAATCGCGGGCCAGTTCCGCATAGATTTTGCTGAGGTTTTTATAGACAACCGCATAGCCTGGATGCGTGGCTATTGCTTGATCGAGCAGGGTGCGTGCCTGTTCCAGCTTGCCCTGGTAGGCATAGAGTGCCGCCAGATTGTTGTAGCCGTGCGGCTTATTGGGGAACCTTTCGATGAGGTCTGTGTAGAGCTGTTCGGCAGAAGTAAGATCGCCTGTCTGAAAAAACAGGCTGCCCCGGTCCAATTGTTCGGCCAGCGCCTCAGAAACCTGTAACTGGGGCGATTGGCGCGACTCCGAACCGGTAATATGGATGACGTAGCCGCAGAGGATGCCGACTAGAACGATGAGGCTGTAACGTACAAGGCGAAAAGTCATGGAGGTCATTGGCGCCAAAAAGAATCCTGTGGAAATTAAACGAACATATTACTGACAGTTTTTGCAGAAGACCAGTGAAAAAACTCAGGGCAGCTCATCGATCGGCCACTTTTTCTGCGGGTTGGTGGGGTAGAAGGTTTCGCGGGTCCGATTGAAATAGCCGTATTGCAGATCGGGAAAACGGTCCTGCAGTTTTTTCATCATGGTGACGAGACCGATGCCTTGACCCGAGCCCTGAAGTGCGTCCCAGTAGAGGGCCGGGTCGATGCTCAGGTTGCGCATCTGGATCAGGTCGATTTGGGTCTCATCGATCAATCGTATCAAGGAATCGATTTCATCCGATCGGTCGGTCATGCCGGGAAATACCAGATAGTTGAGCATGGTGAACAGGCCGTTTTGTTTGGCGCGCCGGATCGACTCGATGACATCGGCAAACTGATAGCCTTGCGGCCGATAGTAGGCGTTGTAATAGCGTTCCTGAACCGAGTTCATCGAAACGCGGATAGAGTCGATCCCGGCTGCGGCCAGTCGATCGATACAGTCGGGGATCGACGCATTGGAATTGAAGTTGATCGTTCCCCGTGCGGTCTGCTTCCGCATTTGTGTGACCGCAGCGCAGATCGTGTCGGTCTGCAGAATCGGGTCGCCTTCGCAGCCTTGCCCGAAAGAGACAATCGCGTTTTCGGCGGTTTTCAGGTGGGGGACGGCCACCTGACAGAGTTCTTCGACGCTGGGAACAAAGTTTAATCGTTCCTGACTGGACGGGCAGCAGTCGGGGGCTTCCTGCTTGGAAATACAACCGACACAGCGTGCATTGCAGATCGGTGAACAGGGCAGCGGCGCTTCCCACCGGCCGTAAAAGAGGTTCTTTGCGGCAAAACAGTGGTAGTCGAGAGCGCAGCGCGACAGCTGTTCGATCAGGCGGTTATCGGGTTGGGCTGCGACACGTTGTCTGACAAGAGGTTCAAGCTTACGGTCGTCAAAATGATCCGGCTGCCACTGGGTGTTGCGGTCAACCCGTACGGCGGCGACGTAAAAACGTTCTTCTTCGACGCACCAGCCGACCGCGGTATAGGCCCATAGGGTCAGCTCGGTTGTTTTCTTTGAATAGGCCGCAGCTGGCAGCAGGGTGCGAGTAAAGGCCGGCGAGACAAACGCCGAGACCGCCTGGATTTTGCCACCACCCCAGCTGCGTGGCAGCTGTTCTACTGTTTTTACCGTGCCTGTGGCAGGGTCCAGCCCCATGGGTGGCGTGTCGGGGATGGTGAATAATCGGCTGCCCGCCGGTAGCGGGATGAGTTCGTCATTCTCAGGAGCCCGGGCGGTCATACCGTTCATGCCGGCCATCAGCAGATCGGGGTGCTCAAAAACTTCGCCGCTCTGATCAGCGACGACGGCCAGAATCGTTTTTTTTGGGTTCATTCAATGGATCCGCAAAAGGAGAAGTTCAGGCAGATTTCAGCGTGCGTATGGTCCGCCTGTAATGGGTTGTCTGTCACTGCTTGTGTCTGGAGTTTTGACCCGTACAGTACACGTATGTTTAGGGTCATCCGAGCATATCACAGGTGAAATGTACGATGAAAGCTCCGAGGTTGAACGGCGCGGGCCCATGGGGTATCCTGCCGATCATGCGTACTCTGTTGACAACCCTTCACAGTAAATATATCCACCCCAGTTTAGCGCTGCCCTATCTGGCCGCCTATTGTGGCGATTGCTGCGGCGATATTCTGATCCGCGAGTACACGATTCACGAGCCGAAGGAGAATGTTCTCGGGCGGATGCTCCGTCTTCAGCCGGACGTGATTGCTTTTTCTGTCTATCTCTGGAATCGCACCCAGACCCTTGAGCTGGTTGAACTGCTTCTGACCGTTCGCCCCGAACTGAAGATTGTCCTGGGAGGACCGGAAATATCCTTCGAAACCGCGCAGTTTTTTCAGCGATATCCCGTATCTGCGCTAATCTGCGGTGAAGGGGAGATCCCACTGCGCAAAGTCCTTCTGGCGTGGAGTCGCGGGCAGACCCCTGTCCCTTCGGCGGGAGTACTTCTGCCGGGTTCATCGCCTGGGCCTCACACGGTCGCTCAACTTGAGGTCCTGGATGATATCCCGTCGCCCTTTGCCGAGCAGCTGGTGGACTTGAGCCGCGGTTTTGTCTATTACGAGAGCAGTCGTGGGTGCCCTTATCGCTGCAGTTTTTGTATGAGTGCACTGGATGACGGGGTGCGCAGTTTTTCCATGGAGCGCATCAAGGCGGATCTGTCTTTGCTGATGGAGCGCCGTGTCGCCAAAATCAAGTTTGTTGACCGCACCTTCAACTATGATTCCCGCCGCAGTCTCGAGATTTTCCGCTTCATCCTGGAGAAGAATCGTGGGAGTCACTTCCATTTTGAGATCGGCGCGCACCTGCTGGATGACGGGATCCTCGATCTGCTGGCAACCGTTCCACAGGGGATGTTTCAGTTCGAGATCTGGGTTCAGTCGATGGTGACGGAGACTTTGCTGCAGGTCGATCGGGCGGTCTCTCTGGAGAAGTTGACTGCCAACGTCCGGCGCTTGCGAGCCGCGGGAAATATCCACGTCCACCTCGATCTGATCGCCGGTCTGCCGGGAGAGGGTTACAGGCAGTTTCTGTCCTCTCTCGATAAGGTGGCAGCGCTCTCCCCCCACCATCTCCAGATTGAACCGGTTAAGATTCTCCCCGGTGCACCGCTGCGCGATCAGGCACGTTCCTTAAACTTGAGATTTGATCCAAATCCACCCTACACCGTTGTTGAAACGGCCGACCTGACCTTTGAGCAGCTCGAGACGCTGCGGAATATCGGTCGGCTGATGGATCTGCTCTGGAACAGTGAACGGTTTACGTATTTTCTGGCGGAACTGAGTCGGGTGATCGGCTCTCTGTCGGAGGCACTGGAGGCGTTGCAAGCCTTCTGGGCGGCACGGGACTGTTTTGCCGCACCCATGTCGCTGCGTGGTGTCTTTACGGTTTTACACGATTATGTTCAGACCCTGCCTGGTGAACCGTGCGCTGTTCTGGGTGATGCATTGGCGCGCGATTTCGCCCGGAGTGAGCGTGTGGTACCGAATTCAGCTCCAGGCTTTTTCAATACCGATCTGACGGAGGCTGAAAAACGGGCGGTACGAGACAGAGTCCGTGTCGAGGTTCAGGCTGCGCGGACCACCGGAGGAAAACTGCAACATTTTGCCGCGGTCTTTCATCATCTGCCGGAGATGTCGGGGCGAACCGTTGTGCTGTTTCTTTACCTGACCCGTAGCGCGTGTCCGCTCGAGATCGAAGAGATCACCCTCACACCGTAACCAGCCACCTGATCGGAATCAAGCAAACAACAGACCTCTGACGAAACGGGGATCGATATCAGCGATGTCGACTGGGCAGATCTCCTCCTGCCAGATATGGAGACAAAACTCCCCGAATTGACCACCGCCCGGCAGCAGGTTATCCAGAAATGCGCAGGTGTCCTGGTGCAAGGCGGGCGCGATCTGTTTGTCGGTACAGATCAGCGCATATAGCTGCGGAACATCGGCAGCGCTCAGGGGGGTCGGGAGAAAGTTACGCCCCAGCAGCCGATTGGCCAGCGCGGTCAGGAAGAGATCCGACAGGGTCGGGAGCGACTCATCTTCGGGCAGAAGTTCTCCGTCGGGCTGGTTTTCGCCCGAGGGTAAACCGAAAGGCAGCAGCCCGGAGAACAACTGTTCCTGGATCGTGATCTGCTGCAGTATTCTGGAGGCTTCGGTCAGATCGCTGACGGTCTGGAGTGGTTTTTTGTCCTGATAGCGGGTCAGCCTTTCACCGGGGCACAGTTTGGGAGGCGTCTGGCAGAGGCCGGTCAGAAAGCGCTGATAGGGGGCATCGAGATAGAGGGCAACGTCCTTGGCCAACAGCTGTCCTGCTGCGTTCTTTAGTGATTCAACGAGGCTGTGGCCATATTGAAAAAGTTCTATCAGGTAACAGGTTTTAAAGAGTTTTTCCGCTTCGCTTACCGATCCACTGGCCAGTGATTCCAGTGCCAGATTCAGGGTCTGATACATCTGGGCCATCGATTCGGACACCGCCATTTTATCGCTCAGGTCGACTTGGTCGGCGCACATCTTTCGGTTGGCCAGCATCGCCAGTTCCGTCGCCTGCTCATGGGTCAGCCCGGCGGCGAGAATTTCGGCCAGCAGGTTCTCTGGCTGGGCTTGAGAAAGAAGGGCAACCGGACTCTGCAGGGTGTCGGATTCGAGGTGGAACGGCTGCTTTTCCGCCCGGGGTCGAAATGTTTGCGGATCGACATAACTGTATAATGAGCGGGCCTCGGTGAGGCTCATCAGGCCGAGATCGAGGAGGCGTCTGCTGCGATCCTGAAAGATCTCTTCTTCCAGGGTCGATCCCATTTCACCGCGCACCAGTTCGAGCAGTTGGACGTAAAGACTCGGTTCGCATTTGATGAGTACGCCCAGCAGGGCCGAGATGATTTTCTGGCTGAGCTCGCTGTTATAGGCGATGTCGTAGAGCCCTTCGAGCCGGTTGGCATTTTCGGCATCGTCATCGTCGTAGGCTTCGGGGCCGCGAGTGATGGTGATCTGCTTTTTAAGAAACAGAGCCAGAAGAGCAAGGTCGATTTCGTGGACGGTCTGGCAAATTTTGTCTTCTCCGGTTTCGAGGATGACCTGCAGCCAGTGCAGACCGATCTCTTCGTTGAGCACGTCGTTGTCCCAACAGTCCAGATCGAGAAGGGTGGTCAACTGCTCAGGAGAGATGAGCATCATCAACTCCGCGGCATATTCGGTCCCGACCTCGTACACCGTCATGTAGATTTCCTGGGGGTGCAGTTGCGGGACAAGCTGTTCAGCATCCGGAGCGTCAAGGATCAGATCGACCTTTTTTTTGCCTTCGGCGGCCCTGATCACGTCGATCCGCTGGTCTGCGGACAGAGCTCTATATTCCGGGGTGGACAGTTGCTTGTGGGTGCTGTGCATCGCCATCGGGTGAACAGTGCGGTGCACGGCAGTTTCTGGTTTTGACATACTTGGTGTCTCCTGATTTTTTTTCATCGGTACGTGCTGAAGCTCGACACTCTAAAGCACCGCTGTGGATAGATCAACGGCCAAATGCATCCTGCCACGGTGCCCGATTCCTCTGACAATTTTACTTCGGTTTTTTTTTCAAAACTGGTACGTTGTCGGGGTGTAAAGTGGACGACTTTAATGTGGCCGAGGGGGCGCGTTGAAAACTCATTTGAACAAGCTGTCGATTCACAGCAAAATCTCTATTTCCATTCTCGCAACCAGCCTGTTTGTGTTGTTCCTGTTTGGGACCATTTTTGTTATTGCTGAAGTGCAGGCGATCCGCAGTGAGATGGCCAGCAACCTTGCTCTGACCACTGATCTCGTCGGAAATTACGCCAGCGAAGCTCTCATTCAGAAAAAACGGATGGATCTTGCACATGTTCTGGCTAAATTCGATGTGCGTGACGATGTCCGTGGTGCGTATCTGTTCAATCATGCTGGTGACCCATATGCCTCTTACCTGGCTCCGGAGAGCTATGGTTTTGTCAGCCGGGCAATCCGTGATGATTTCGACGACCTCTCTCTATCGTTCTGGAAACATTCCCAGCAACAGAAACAGATCTTTAACCGCCATCACCTCAGTTTTTTTTCTCCCGTTTATTTCCGTGATAAAAAGGTCGGAACCCTCTATGTCGTTTCGGACCTGAGTGGCCTTTACCGCAGGTTGTATGGCGCATTGCTCGCCGGATTGATCGTTTTTGGTCTGTTGGTCCCGATCGCGGTTCTGATTTCCAGGGTGCTGGCCCGTTCGCTGGCCAACCCTGTTCTTGTGCTGTTGGAGAAGATGACCCATGTATCTAATACCGGAGATTTCAAGGTCCGCGTAGAGCGCAGCAGCGCTGATGAAATCGGACAACTGGTCGACGGGTTCAACGAGATGCTGACCCAGATCGAACTGCGCGATCAGCGGTTGTTGATGTATCAGAAAAATCTGGAGGCGACGGTCGAGGATCGGACGAAAAAACTGAAAGAGACCGTCCAGAAGTTGGAGGCGTCTGTTGAGGCGGCCGAGGCGGCGAATATTGCAAAATCAAATTTTCTGGCCAATATGACCCATGAATTGCGGACCCCTCTGATCGGCGTCCTCGGGATGAATGAGCTGTTGTCACGAACATCGCTGAATACGCATCAGCAATCACTGGTTGAGACGGTTCACAGCTCGGGCGAAAATCTACTGGCCCTGATCAACGATGTGCTCGATTTTTCCAAAATTGAAGCCGAGTGCCTTGAACTTGAGGCGGTCGATACCTGTTATTTTGAGGTGGTCGAGGAGACGGCCAAATTACTCTACAGCAAGGCGTTCACTAAGGGGCTTTATCTGGTCTGCGATATCGATGCATCGTCGAGGTGGCGTGTGAGCGCTGATCCGGTTCGTTTGCGCCAGATTATCTTCAACCTTTTGAGTAACGCTATCAAGTTTACGGATCGTGGCGGTGTTGTTGTTCGCCTGGATATGGCGGAGCATCAACCCGGAATCGGACGTTTCACCCTGACCGTCGAGGACAGCGGCCGTGGAATGTCTACAGACGTTCAGCAGCAGGTTTTTGATGCGTTTGTTCAGGCGGATGTTACGACCACGCGAAAATTCGGCGGGACCGGCCTGGGCCTGTCGATCGTTCAGCAGTTGACGACTTTGATGAAGGGGGATGTGCGACTCGAAAGTCAGCCCGATGAGGGTACCCGCTTCACTGTTGAACTCGATCTGCCGCTGATTGTCCCCAACCAGGTCAGTCTGCCAGCAGATCTCGTCGGGCGTAACGTTCTTGTCTATGATCATTCTCCGGCGCAGCGGCGGGCCCTGAAAAGTTCATTGGCGGGGATGGGGGTTCAGGCCGTGATGGCCGACTCTGCGGATCATGCCTGGTGTTGTTTGACAGGGATTTCGACACCCTCATCGTTTGATGTCGCGTTTGTTGCTCAGGAGAGTCGTCTTTCGGATGGCAGCCGACTGCTCGATCTTTGCGCGCAAGAGTTGAAATCGACCGGCGTCCGTATTGTTGAAATCGCTGAGTTGCCAGAAGGTCAGACTCCGCACATGTCGAACACATCAGGCGAGGTTGTCCTGTATCGCCCGATCATAACGTCCGATGTTGCTCATTGTTTGATCCGGCGGATAAAGTCGATTGAACTGGTGGCGAATCGCAGTGATGATGTGGCGACAAACCCAGGAGCCGTTTCCGCACCAGCTTGTCCTGATAGGGCTTCCGACCAGCGTCATGTGTTGCTTGTTGAAGACAACGCCGTGACCCGAGAACTCGTCATGCTGTTTCTTGGTAAGTTTGATCTGCGCATTACCCAGGCAGACACAGGGCTGGCGGCACTTGATGCAGCAGATCGGGAGACCTTCGACATGATTCTTATGGATTGCAATATGCCGGAAATGGACGGCATCGAAACAACCAGGCGTCTCCGCGATAAAGGGGTTACGGTTCCGATTGTCGCTATGACCGCCCACATCGATACCCGGATTTACCAAGCCTGCACCGAGGCGGGAATGAATGATGCGCTGAAAAAGCCGTTCCACCAGAGCGAACTTGATGCCCTGATCAATAAATGGCTTGGGGAGGGCGGCGACAGCGAGTGCTCCTCATTGACATTGGATGTGGTCGAATGAAACTCTCGATTAAAGGACTGATTTTTTTTGCGGTTATCGCCTACGGGCTCTGTGTCTACTGGGTCGGGTGCTTGTATCTGGGGACGTCAGGGGAGACGAACGCTTTTGAGGTGATGAAGGTTCAGCCTGATCGCAAAAACGGTGGGGATAACGGTGCTGAGGTCTGGACCGTGTCCGGGCACGGTTTTAATCGTGATATGCGTGTCCTGCTGTCCGAGGACCTGTCCAATAGGCATGCTGTTGTCGGTACGGTTCCTCTTGGAGGAAATGCTTACGGAATCGTCATGGGTGACGGTGTCGCTTATGTTTCCAACGCGACTCAGGGGTTGCAACTTCTCAGTATGTCTGACCCGGAGTCGCCCGCTGTCATATCACGGTATTACATTGGTGCCAATGTTCATGACGTCTATCTCCACGACAAACTGCTTTTTCTCCTGACGCAGGATGGTGTCTCGATCAAGTCTGTTAAAAATCCAACAAAACCACAATTCAATATCGAATTAAAGACCTTTTCTCAACCATATGCGATCCGTGTCGTCGGTGATCTGGCATATGTTGCTGCAGGAAAGAATGGTCTGATGGTGTTTGATATATCGATGGCGGCTGATAGCTTTGAACAACAAGCGAAG
>PKUC01000033.1 GCA_002868865.1 Desulfuromonas sp.
GACCGCCTGTGGCGAAGAGGAGGATATCGTCCGTGGGCTGGAACTGGGCGCGGATGATTACGTGACCAAGCCGTTCAGCATCAAGGTCCTGCTGGCACGCATCCAGACCGTACTCCGCAGGGGCAACGAGCAGGAAGCCGACAGCGAAAAGATCGTCTTCGGAGGGCTGCACATCCATACCGGCCGCAACCAGGTTTATGTCAACGGCAGCCCGGTCGAACTGACCTTTACCGAGTTCAAGGTTCTGCACGCACTCGCCAGCCGTCCCGGCTGGGTTTTCACCCGCTATCAGATCGTCAACGCCGTGCGTGGCGAAGATTATGTGGTGACCGACCGGGCCGTTGATGTCCAGATTGTCGGCCTGCGTAAAAAGCTCGGCGAATGCGGCAAATACATCGAAACCGTCCGCGGCGTCGGTTATCGTTTCCGGGCAGAACAGTGAAACAACGCCGCCTGATCTGGCAGCTCTATCCGTCCTTTCTGATCCTGACCCTGCTGGTTCTGGTCGCAATCAGCTGGCTGGTCTTAGCGGAACTGCGCGATTTTCACTACCGCCAGACCAGCCAGGACCTGTTGGCCCGCGCCCAGCTGGCCTCCGAACAGCTTCATCTTGATCTGGAGGTTCAACACCGCGCCGCCCTGATGGCCAAAATCGAACGACTGGGAACGCGATCCAGCACCCGCATCACGGTCATCCAGAACGACGGTACAGTCATCGCCGATTCGGACGAAGATCCCCGGCGGATGGACAACCACGCCCGGCGACCGGAGGTGATCGCCGCGCTTCAACAGGACACCGGAGTTTCGACCCGCTTCAGCAACACCCTCGGCGAAACCCTGATGTATGTCGCTCTGCCGATCTATGATAACGGCGCATTGTTCGGCACCCTCCGCACCGCCCGCCCCCTCTCCGATATCGATCGCACCTTCCGCTCCATCTACGAAGACCTGATCGCCGGCGGCGTGCTGATTTCCCTGCTGGCCGCACCGCTCTGCTGGTGGCTTTCCCGCCGCCTCAGCCTTCCTCTTGAGAAGATGACCGCAGGCGCGCAACGGTTCGCGATGGGAGAGCTGCAAACCCCGCTCGAAGAGAGTGGTTCCGAAGAGAGCTGTAGGCTGGCGGCCGCAATGAACCAAATGGCGATCAAGCTCTCGCAACTGATCGACCGGGAAACCGGGCAGCGTCAGGAGATCGAAGCGGTTCTCGGCAGCATGATCGAAGCGGTCGTGGCCGTCGATCATCAGCAGCGAGTGATCCGCACCAACCCCGCGGCCGCCCAGCTGTTCGGTATCACCGACGGACCGCTGACCGGCCGCCCGATTCAGGAACTTATCCGTCAGGCCGAACTGCTCCGCTTTGTTCAGAAAGCGCTGGCCAGCCCTGAGCCGATCGAAGATGAACTGCTGTTCCACGGCGCGCAGCAGCGCTATATTCATGCGCTGGCGACCCCGCTCTCCGCCCACGGAGACGAACAGCTCGGCGTCCTTCTGGTGATGCACGACCTGACCCGCCTGCGCCAGCTCGAATCGCTGCGGCGCGACTTTGTCGCCAATGTTTCGCACGAACTGAAAACGCCGATCACCGCCATCCGCGGATCGGTAGAGACTCTGCTGGAGCATACCGAAAACGACATTGCTGACCAGCAATTTCTGAAGATTATCGATAAGCAGGGGCAGCGCCTCAACGCCCTGGTTGAAGACCTCCTCGACCTGTCACGAATTGAGCAGAGCGCCCTCAGTCACCAGCGCGAACTCCACCGGGATCCGCTTCTGCCGGTACTGGAGAGCGCCAGAACCGCCTGTGAAAGCTTGATGCTGTCCCGGCAGGTAACACTCAAGGTCAGCTGTCCGGGTTCTCTGCAACTCAAGATGGACAGCGAACTACTAGAACAGGCGATCATCAACCTGCTGACCAACGCGATCAAATACAGCGAACGGGGTGGCCGCGTTCTGCTCAGTGCCTCGGTGCGCGACGACAATATGGTTCTCATTCAGGTCCAGGATTTCGGCTGCGGCATCGCCGCCGAACATCTGCCGCGCCTCTTTGAGCGTTTCTACCGGGTCGACCGCGCACGCAGCCGCCAGCTGGGTGGCACCGGTCTCGGACTGGCAATCGTCAAACATGTCGCCCAGGCGCACCAGGGGACTGTTTCGGTCAACAGCCAACCGGATCAGGGAAGCATTTTCACCCTGATCCTGCCTCAGAACACACCGCACGATCCCTCCTGACGCTTCGCTCTTCCCCCTCCTTCCGGGCCCGCGCCCTTTTTGTGCCCGGTCCCGTCGTTTTTATCTATTCCTCATCGTTGTCTAACGCATCACTAACATTCGGGCACTAGCCTTGCGGCCACAACATAGAGAGAAAACAAAAAAGACCCGCAAGGAGAACAGAAACGATGAAACTAATGAAAACGATCCTGACCAGCCTGGCCCTGACCTGCCTGATTGTCCCGGCCGCAACCGCCGCACCTCTGAAGGTTGATGTCAACCTAAGCGACTACGTCAAGGTTCAGGGCGTGGCCGGCAACCTCAACAGCGTCGGCTCCGACACCCTCAACAACATGATGACCTTCTGGGCCGAGGGCTTCCGCAAAAAATACCCCAACGTCAACATCCAGATCGAAGGCAAGGGATCTTCGACGGCGCCACCGGCCCTGATCGAGGGGACCAGCCAGGTCGGACCCATGTCGCGAAAAATGAAGAATAAGGAAATCCAGAAATTCGAAACCAAGTTCGGTTACAAACCGACTGCCATCGGCGTTGCGCTCGACTCGCTGGCAGTGTTCATCAACAAAGACAACCCGATCGACGGCCTCTCCCTGCCGCAGATTGACGCTCTCTTCTCCAAAAACCGCAAAGGCGGCGCAACAAGCGACATCACCACCTGGGGTCAGCTCGGCCTGACCGGCGAATGGGCCAACAAGCCGGTTAGCCTCTACGGTCGAAACTCGGCGTCCGGCACTTACGGTTATTTTAAAAAGAAGGCCCTGTTCAAAGGGGACTACAAGGACACCGTTAAAGAACAGCCCGGCAGTGCTTCGGTTGTTCTCGGCGTGACCGAAGACAAGGGGGGCGTCGGCTACTCCGGCATCGGATACACGACCTCCGGCGTTAAAGCAATCGCCCTCGGCAAAAAAGACGGCGACACGCAGTACGAACCGAATTACGAAAATGTCCTCGCTGGCAAATACCCCCTTGGCCGCCTGCTCTACATCTATGTCGCCAAGGAGCCGAACAAGCCGCTGCCGACCCTGGTCAAAGAATTCCTGAAGTACGCCCTGTCGAAAGAGGGCCAAGAGATCGTTGTCAAGGACGGCTACCTCCCCCTGACCAATGAAGTCGCCCAGAAGCAACTGGCGCTTCTCGACTAACCGCTAAAAATATAGATGGACCACAGGTTCTGTCCCGTTTCGTTTGGGACAGAGCCTGATCGCGTATCGAGAATCGGACAGATCGAGGCCCTATGAACGCCGCATTTCTGAAAAAAGTAAAACGCAACGATCAGCTTGCCCGCTGGGTGATCACCGTCGGCGGAATGGCGATTATTTTCAGCGTCATCTTTATCCTGGTGCTGATCGCAAAAGTCTCCCTGCCCCTGTTTTTGGCGCCCAAGGCCCAGCTGCAGCAGGTCGTCCAGCTTGATCGGGCCAACGAACAGATCGTCACCTTCGGTCACGACGAATATATGGAGACCGCCTACCGCCTGCTTGACGACGGCACCACGGTCTTTTTTAACCTGGAGGATGGCAGCGAGATCGATCGTTTCGAGCCGGACCCTCCCGCCGAAGGACTGACCCCGTTGACGGTCGAAAGCTTCGGGCGCCTCCGTCAGGCGATCGGCTGGAGCGACGGACAGCTGACCGTCAGCCAGGTGCGCTTTAAGCCCTTTTTCGACATCAACAACAACAATCAACGCCGGATCGATCACGAGATCATCCCACTGGCGCTGTTCCCGACCCCGGCGGACGGCATCCCGCTGATCTCCCAGGCCCGGATCGATGAAGAGGGTCGCCAGACCCGCGTCAACCGCTATCCCGGCAACCACCTGACTCTTCAGGTGCGCGAGGTCAGCGAAAATTTCCTCGGAGACGAAGAGATCACCGAAACCGAGACGACCCTCTCCTTCAACAGCAGCGGCACCCTGACGACGTTGATCCTCAGTGCAGCCGGCCAGCATCTTTACGCCGGCACCGACCGCGGGGAACTGCTGCGCTGGTATCTCAGCGATACCGAGGAGCCGAAGTTGATCGAAACCGTGCAGGCCTTTGCCGACCAGCGCAGCATCACCGCGCTCAATCTGGTTCTCGGCGACGTCTCGCTGGCGGTCGGTGATGAGACAGGTCAGGTCAGCACCTGGTTCCCGGTTCGCGACGAGATGGGCGACAAAAAACTGAAACGGATCCACACCCTGTCGCAACACAACGGCGCGGTGCAGAAAATTCTCCCCTCACCCCAGGACAAGTCGGTCATCAGCCTCGGCCCGAACAAACTGATCCTCGACCTCATGACCAGCGAACGTTTTCTGCTGGCGTTCGGAGAAGAGGAAGGGCTTATCGATTTCAGGTTGTCGACACGCGGCGACTCGATTCTGGCGCTGACAAAAGAGGGTCGCCTGCTGAGCTGGAAACTCGACATTCCGCATCCCGAGATCAGTCTCGGCACCCTATTCGGCAAGGTCTGGTACGAAGGCTATGACGAACCGGTTTACGCCTGGCAGTCCTCCTCGGCCAGCGATGACTACGAACCGAAGCTGAGCCTGGCGCCCCTGATCTTCGGCACCCTCAAGGGGACCTTTTACGCCATGCTGTTTGCCGTTCCGCTGGCAATCTTCGGCGCGATCTACACCAGTCAGTTCGCACGTCCCCGCCTGCGCGAGTGGATCAAACCGGCCGTCGAGGTCATGGCCGCCATCCCGACGGTGATCATCGGATTTCTGGCAGCTCTCTGGCTGGCGCCACTGATCGAGCGATCTCTCGGCGGCGTCTTCCTCAGTCTGATCCTGCTCCCGGCGGCGCTGATGCTCAGTATTCTCGCCTGGCAGGGCGCCCGGAAGATCGAACCCCTCAAGCGCCTCGAGCGGGGCTTTGAATTTCTCGCCATCGCCCCGATCATCATTTTGACCATCGCTATCGCCGCCGCCTGCGGTCCGGGTCTGGAAAATCTCTTTTTTGCCGGCGACCTCAAGCAGTGGCTCTTCACCGAGATGGGCACCCGTTACGACCCGCGAAACTGCATCATCATCGCTTTTGCCATGGGCTTTGCGGTCATCCCGATCACCTTCACCATCGCCGAAGACTCGCTGTCGAACGTCCCCAACAGCCTGAAAGCCGCCTCTCTGGCGTTAGGGGCCAGCCGCTGGCAGACGGTCTGGCGGGTGATTCTGCCCTCGGCCTCACCGGGGATCTTCGCTGGCACAATGATCGGTTTCGGTCGCGCCGTCGGTGAAACCATGATCGTGCTGATGGCTACCGGCAACACGGCGATTATGGACCTGTCGATCTTCAACGGCATGCGGCCGCTGTCGGCCAACATCGCCGTCGAAATCCCTGAAGCGCCCGTCGACGGTTCCCTCTACCGGACGCTGTTCCTGTCAGCGGTGATCCTGTTCGTCATGACCTTCGTCGTAAACACCATTGCCGAAATCGTCCGCCAACGCCTGCGGGCCAAGTACGGAAAGTTCTAGAGATATGACGATGAAAAACAGAAATGAAGCCCTGGATTCCTACTGGAGAATCGGCGAGCCGATGGTCTGGATTTCCGCCACGGCCCTGGCACTGACCCTGCTCTCCGCCGCCACCCTGCTGATCGTCATTATGGTCAACGGTCTCGGTGTCTTCTGGCCTTCCGATATCGAGAAAGTTCACCTCAAAGACCGCCCACCGGTCTTCGGTCAGCTGATCCGAACCGAAGAAAATGCCGAAAAGACCGGCCTGCGCCGTCAGTACAAGATCGCCAACCGCGATCTTTACGGCCTCGACTTCCGCTGGATCGACGAATCACAGATCGACGAGACACAGCGCCCTGCCGACCTGATCGTTCTGGAGCGGGTCGAGCATGGCGATTTTTACGGTCGCCTTAAAACGATGACCGGCCCCCATACGGAGACAAGCGCCGTGGATCTGGCCGGGCTGAACAGCGCACTCGAAAAAACCACCGTCGAACTGGATCAACTCTCCGAACTGGAGGACAAGCTGAGCGACGCCAGCTATCGCCTCGAACAGCTGCGGTTAAAGCAGCTGAAACTCGACTACGACAACGCCCCGGTTGACACCGCGGCGCAAAGTCAACTGCAACGGGACAAGGCGGAGCTGGACCGTGAATTTGGCGCGCTGATCACGCTGCAGACCCGCCGTCTCGCCGAGGTGCGCAAGGCGAAAGCGATCTTTGTCGACGCCGCCGGCCAAGAAAAAGAGATCTCGCTGGTCGACATTTTTCAGGCCTACGCACCGAACACCATGTCAACGGGCGACAAGGTTGTCTTCTACCTGCACAAGCTGGCTGAGCTGTTCATCGGCGAACCGCGCGAATCGAACACCGAAGGGGGATTATTTCCGGCCATCTTCGGCACCGTCATGCTGATCTTCGTCATGAGCCTGTTCTCCTTCCCTCTCGGTGTCATCGCGGCCATCTACCTGCGCGAGTACGCCAAAGAAGGGGTGGTGGTGAGGATCGTGCGGATCGCGGTCAACAATCTGGCTGGGATCCCGTCGATCGTTTACGGTATCTTCGGGCTCGGCTTCTTCGTCTACGGCATCGGTCACGGCATCGACATGCTGTTCTTCCCAGAGCGGACCCCGACCCCGACCTTCGGCACCGGCGGCCTGCTCTGGGCCAGCCTGACCCTGGCCCTGCTGACCGTTCCGGTAGTGATTGTCTCCACCGAAGAAGCCCTTGGCGCGATTCCGCGGGAGATGCGTGAAGGCTCGTATGCGCTGGGAGCAACAAAATTCCAGACCCTCTACCGCGTGCTGTTGCCGATGACCTCCCCCGGCATCATGACCGGCCTAATTCTGGCCATGGCGCGCGCCGCCGGCGAGGTCGCACCGCTGATGATCACCGGCGTCGTCAAGCTGGCACCGGCGCTGCCTATCGACGGCAACTTCCCGTTTTTGCACCTCGACCGCAAGTTCATGCACCTCGGCTTTCACATCTACGACATCGGTTTTCAGTCGCCTAACGTCGAGGCCGCCAAGCCGATGGTCTTTGTCACCACCCTGCTGCTGGTGCTGATCGTCCTGCTGATGAGCAGCGTCGCCATCGGCTTGCGCAACCGCATGAAAAAACGCTATACGTTTGGAACGTTTTAGGAGCTTTACTGATGACCGATTACAAACCGGCAAACCCCGTGCTCGAAGTTCAGGACCTGCGGTTCTATTACGGCGACTCGCGGGCCATTCACGGGGTCGATATCACCTTCCCCGAAAAACAGGTCACCGCCCTGATCGGACCGTCCGGCTGCGGCAAATCGACCCTGCTGCGCTGCTTTAACCGTATGAACGACTTGATCGACATCAGCCGGGTCGAAGGCAAGGTGCTGCTCGACGGCCAGAACATCTACGACAAGAGCACCGACATCATCGAGCTGCGCCGTCAAGTCGGGATGGTGTTTCAGAAGTCGAATCCGTTCCCCAAATCGATCTACGAAAACGTCATCTACGGATTGCGGATTGCCGGAGAGAAAGACAAGGCGCTGTTCGACGAGCGGGTCGAAACCAGCCTGAGGGGGGCGGCACTGTGGGACGAGGTCAAGGACCGACTGCACGACAGCGCACTGGGGCTGTCCGGTGGACAGATGCAACGGCTCTGCATCGCGCGGGCCATCGCGGTCAACCCCAAGGTGATCCTCATGGACGAACCCTGTTCAGCCCTCGACCCCAAATCGACCGCCCGTGTCGAAGAGTTGATCGGCGAGCTGCGCAAGAACTTCACCATCATCATCGTCACCCACAACATGCAGCAGGCGGCGCGGGTTTCGGACAATACTGCGTTTCTGTTCGAAGGAAATCTGATCGAATACGGGCCGACCGACCAGCTGTTTGTCAAACCGCAGAACAAACAGACCGAGGACTACATCACCGGCCGCTTCGGCTGATCAGAAAGGATTTTATACGATGGCAGTTTTAATGCAGCAGGAACTAAATCAACTAAAACGCCAGCTCCTCGCATTGAGCGCTGAAGTCGAGGGCCGGGTCAAACAAGCCGTTCAGGCCTTGCTGATCGGGGATCGGGCTCTCGCCGAAACAGTCAAACGGGGCGACGCACTGATCGATAATATGGAAATCGAGCTGGAAGAAGAATGCCTGAAGGTGCTGGCATTGCACCAGCCGGTCGCCACCGATCTACGGTTTATCGTCTCGATTCTGAAAATCAACAACGACCTGGAGCGCGTCGCAGATTTTGCAGTCAACATTGCCGAACGCGCCATCGATCTCAGTGGCCAGATAAAGATCGTCTGCCCTTACGACATCTCAGCGATGGCCGAGACCGTTGAGCGGATGCTGAAAATGGCTCTCGACTCGCTGGTCGATAAAAATACCGCCCTAGCGCGCGAAACCATAGATCTTGACGATGAAGTCGATGACATGCATAAAGAGAATTTCGCCAAGATCAAAGAAGCGATCCGTGCCGACCCAACCTATCTGGACGGTCTGGTCTACTACCTGTCGATCTCGCGCTACTTCGAGCGGATGGGTGATCTGGCCACCAACATCGCTGAAGACGTCGTCTATCAGGTCGATGGCGAGATCATCCGTCACGGCGGAATTCAGTCCTGATGCTCCCGCATCGGACACACTAGTCTTCGGGCA
>PKUC01000057.1 GCA_002868865.1 Desulfuromonas sp.
AATATTACAATTGATGTGGCATCTGGTGCTGCTAATTCTATTGTTAAAGAGAGCGTATCTCCAGCAATGATCGGTGTTAATGGGAGCGGTATCGAAGATACTGCACTCATCACATTTATGGTTCGTGACGGATCAGGGAATGCCGCTCCAGATGACACAGACGTTTCTTTTTCAATTGCGACTGGTGTAAGTGGCGGGGAAAGTTTATCAGCGACTTCTGCTACAACCGCTGGTGGAAAGGTTGTTGTCGCCCTTCAGGCGGGGGATGTCTCTGGCACTGTGACAGTTGAGGCCTCTTTTGTTGATGACGATGGTAATACGATTTCGACTGTCGCTCCGATTACAATCGTTAGTAACCGTCCCGATGCCGAGCACTTGACGTTGGGTGCTGAAAACTTGAACCTGGCGGGAGGAGTGACGTTAGGCTTGCAAACGACGGTCCATGCTTATCTTGGTGATCGCGCCGGAAATGTCGTTCCTGATGGCACCCCCGTTAGCTTCTTTTCGGAGTGTGGGACCATCGGGGAGAGCTCAGGTTTTACAGCAACATCCAGTTTTGGGGTTGCGTCAGCCGTGTTTCAGTCGTCAGCACCTACAGTTCCCAACTTGGGAGGGCTCGAATGGGATGAGGATGGGGACGGAACAGTTGCTGACGATGAAGGGCTTGGAAACGTTGGTTTGTGTCGCATAATGGCAGCGACGCCTGGAAAAGGACCGTTTCAGGATAACAACGGAAACGGAGTTTTTGATTCCGGAGATGTTTGTACTGCCGACTTTGACGAACCTTACATCGATGCCAATGATAATGGTCAGTACGATGCAGGTGAGTACTACGTTGATGTCGATGCCTCCGAGTCCTTTAGTTATGATGTCGCGGATTGCACTGAAGATGTCATGTTATGGTCGAGTATGAACCTGCTCATTTCGGGATTCTCTTCTCCATTGAATCTGCTGCCAGAGACATTCTCTTTGATGGTGGGGGAAAGCCAAACATTCGTTATAGACTTTGAGGATGCTTTTGGAAATGCTTTGGTTGAAGGGACTCGTTTTGAGGTGAAAATGACTGACGGGTCGGGAAGTGAAATTACCGATGCGGGAGGCATGTCCGGAATTACGGAATTTACTATGCCCGACACGAACGGGTTGGGGGCCTCTTTGAGCTTTTCACTGGCAAGTGATGCTGCTGCCATAGCAGCTACGCCTGTGACTTTGGTAGCTAAAATCGTTCCTCCAAGTGGAGTTAACAATAACGGAGCAGAGTATCTAGAAATCGCTTCGGGTCAAATAAATTTACAAGAGTCTCCGGAACCTCCACCGGCTCCTTCGAGTGGAAACCCTGCAAATATCTTGATGGAAGTTTCAACGCACCAGATTTCAGTTGCCGGGGTCGGACAGGAGGAGCAGGCAAATTTCAAAATCACTATTGTTGATGATGCTGGCGTTCCTATTGTCGAAGATGCATACGCTGACGAGACCTTGAACAACGTGAGAGTTAGTTTCATTACTTCACCCCATGGGGGAGAGTATATTGCGGGTGGACAGGCTGACGGGTCGGTAACTTCTAGTTCTGGCTCCATTTTGGTTCGCTCAGCCGATGGTATTGTCCCATTGAACCTGCAGGCGGGAACGTTGCCAGGGAACGTGGAGCTTCAAGTAGAGGTACTATACGACGCAGATGGTGTGGCGCTTTTGTCCCCCGTAACGGCCAAGTTGCCCCAGGTTGCAATATCTTCCGGGCCACCTCATACCATTTCTTTGACCAGTGCTCTTCTCGGTTCTGTAGAAAATATGGTAGGGATGGGCGTATATCGTCGCCAGGGGACAGCGATGGTTACTGACCGTTACGGGAATAACGTTCCTGATGGCACAATAATTTACTTGGGTTTGATAGATTCTGTTATTGCTGAAGGGACTGCTACGAGTATTGCGGGTGATACTGTCACTGCTGCTGCTGGAGCTTTCGATGCGACGATTACTCGCAATGAAATTGAGCGGGGCATCCAGCCAAATGATCGTATTCTTCTACGAGGAGTCCCCGCTCAAGACAAAAGTCGGCACGTAGTTTCTGCGGAAGATACTCAATTAATCTCGCAGAGTAATTATACGGATCCGGGCTATGCTGCCAAAGACTATCTCGTCGGCTCTTCATTGTTAGGGAGCTATATTTCCGGGACTGCTGTTCGTGGTGATATTTCAACGTTTTCACCGGGTTCTACAGTAACAAGAGATGGTTTGGCAGACATTTATGTTACATATCCGGCTAACGTCGACACCATAAATGTTGGTTGCGGGGTTGCACCAACACTTGACGACCGACATCCGCCCTTGGGGTCTTCTAAGGTTATTGTTGTCGCTGCTTCGAGTGATGATAGTGCAACAACCGTTGACGAAGGCCAGTTCTGTTTCACTCCTATTGCAGGTTTTGGCCTAGCTGCCAGTCCGGCAAAATTGAACGGTACAGGGACCGTTTTGTTGGAGGTTGTGGATGGAGGAGATGAAATTCCTGTGCCCTATACCTTTGTGAGCGCTTATGTGACGATCGATACTCTTGGGATCAATGAGAGCTGTTCTGATCTAAACTATTTGGAACAGGACGACTGTCTCGAACCGACCGTCAACACGTGGACAGAAGGATCGTGTAGTGAGCCAACCCTTTTGTCGAAAACTGACTGTGAATTGGTGCGAACTTGGACCCCCGCAGGCGAATGCTCAGATGGGATATCTTTGACAAAAGCTACTTGTGTATTGGCAAACTCTTGGACTGTGTCAGGCGTATGCTCTGATGGGACGATATCGTCTGAGCCTGATTGTCTTGCCGCCTCAGGGGTCTGGACAAACACGAGTTCTTGCTCTGACCCTAGCTATGCATCGCAAGCGGCATGTGAACAACCCCACACATGGACAGATTTGAGTGCTTGTTCTGATGCGGCGTTTACAACGCAAGTGACCTGCGAGCAAGTTCGGACTTGGACAGACTCCATGTGCTCTAATCCTGTGTTTACAACCCAAACGTCATGTGAAGCTGAAAAGGTTAATGACTGGCTACAGACACTCAGTGATTTTGACATTAGTGTTTCTAGTGGATACTCAGATAAGGCAGGGTCATATCTCTCAATAATTACTGTAGGAGGTGTTGAAAAAGTTGACGGGGACAAAGCAACGGTCACGTTTGTGGCAGGCGATGCGTCGGTCGATGTCGTTGTGGAGATAAAAGGTAACGATTTGTAGTTAGTATTAACCCTTTGTAGATCATCGAAACCCCGGATATTCTCCGGGGCTTCGCTTTTAAGGAAACAGTTATAACAACCGTTTCTCCAGTTCCAACACCCTGTCCCGCAACTCTGCCGCTTTCTCAAACTCCAGCTCTCCGGCAGCGGCGAGCATCTCTTTTTTCAGCTGTTCTATCTCTGCTTTGATATCGTCGGGGTGTCTGTAGCCGGCGGTCTCTTCGGCGGCAATGGGGAGTTGTTCGTTCTGTTTTCCGGATAGATCATCCAGGATTGATCTCAGGGATTTTTTAACCGTCTGCGGCGTAATGCCGTGTTCGGCGTTGTAAGCTAGCTGCTTTTCTCGGCGTCTTTCCGTTTCGTCGAGGCAGGCCTGCATCGAACGGGTGATCTTGTCGCCATACATGATCACCCGCCCATCGACGTTGCGGGCGGCACGGCCGCAGGTTTGGATCAGTGAGCGGGTGCTGCGCAGAAATCCTTCCTTGTCGGCGTCGAGAATCGTGACCAACGCCACCTCGGGAATATCCAGACCCTCGCGCAGCAGGTTGATCCCCACCAGCACGTCGAACTCCCCTTTACGCAGCGCGCGCAGAATTTCCATCCGTTCGATGGTATCGATATCCGAGTGCATGTAGTTGACACGGATTTCCAATTCCTGCAGGTAACCGGTGAGATCTTCGGCCATCCGCTTGGTCAGTGTGGTAACCAGGACGCGTGCTCCTGTGTCGACGGTGATGCGGATTTCATCGATGAGATCATCGACCTGGTCCTTGGCGGGTCGGACTTCGACCGGAGGATCGACCAGTCCGGTCGGACGGATGACCTGTTCGGTAAAGACACCGTGGGTGAGCTGCAGTTCGTAGTCGGCCGGCGTGGCCGAGACATAGACGGTCTGCGGCTGGCAGGCGACAAATTCTTCGAACTGTAGCGGGCGGTTGTCGAGTGCGCTCGGCAGGCGGAAACCGTAGTTGACCAGGGTCTCCTTGCGCGAGCGATCGCCGCGATACATAGCGCCGACCTGGCTGACACTGACGTGACTCTCGTCGATAAACATCAGCGCATCATCCGGTAGGTAGCTGAGCAGGGTTGCCGGCGGCTCACCGGTCTGGCGATTGTCGAGAAAGCGGGAGTAGTTCTCTATCCCCTGACAGTAGCCCATCTCCTCAATCATCTCGATGTCGAACATGGTTCGTTGCTCAATACGTTGAGCTTCGAGCAGCATATTGCGTTCACGGAAATAGGGGATACGCTGCTGCAGTTCGTCCTGGATCTGTTTGATGGCCCGGTCCAGGGTCGGACGGGTGGCGACGTAGTGGCTGGCGGGAAAAATGGCCGTCTGGCCGATATGGTCGATGATTTTGCCGGTCAGTGGGTCGATTTCCGAAATCGTCTCCACCTCGTCACCGAAAAACTCAACGCGGATCGCCAGCTTTTCCTCGTAGGCGGGGAAGATCTCCACCGTATCGCCGCGTACGCGGAAGGTGCCGCGGTGAAAGTCGATGTCGTTGCGCTGGTACTGGTTTTCGACCAGTCGGGTCAGCAGCGCGTTGCGTTCCAGTTCCATCCCTTCTTCCAGCTTGACCAGCATGCCATAGTAGGCTTCCGGCGAGCCGAGGCCGTAGATGCAGCTGACCGAGGCGACGATCAGCACGTCGCGGCGTGAAAGCAGCGATCGGGTGGCGCTGTGGCGCAGCTTGTCGATCTCCTCGTTGATTGAGGAGTCCTTTTCGATAAAGGTGTCGGTGGAGGGGACGTAAGCTTCCGGCTGGTAGTAATCGTAGTAGCTGACGAAATATTCGACCGCGTTGTGCGGAAACAGTTCTTTGAATTCGCCGTACAGCTGCGCCGCAAGGGTTTTGTTGTGTGCCAGGACCAGCGTCGGTTTCTGTAGGTGCTGCACCACGTTGGCCATGGTGAAGGTCTTGCCACTGCCGGTGACGCCGAGCAGTACCTGATGCTGATCTCCGTGTTGCAATCCTTCGACCAGCTCTTTAATCGCTGCAGGCTGGTCGCCGCACGGTTGATAGTCCGATGTCAGTTGAAACTTTGCCATAGATGTCTGATTTCAGTAGAAACGGGCCGGTTTGTCAATGACTGGATTCAGCGCGGACGGTTCGCGGGATCTATTTGCTGCTGATTCCGAACTCAACCCGGGCCGCGCCGCCCTCCGAGGGCGGCTGATAGATATCGCTCGGTTTCAGAAACAGCTGCCCCTTGATGCTGTCATCGCGGGCTACGAGGGCGTCCCTGACTTGGAGGGCACGCTGTTTGGCCAGATCGGCCAATTCACTATCGCCGATTGCGATTCGGGCGAGCAGCAGCTTTTCCATATCTGATTCCGGGACGGGTTGCTGCTGTCCGACAAGATCATTGTAAACCGTTTTGAGCAGCTGAGGATATTCCTCTTCGTCGATTTCTGGGGTGTCCGGTGTGTTCGCAGCGGCTCCCCGGGCCGCCAGTTGCTGTGTTTTGGCGGCGCGCAGCTGAGTCTGAAGCTGTGCGTTACGCAATCCGGCGGTGTCTTTTTCTCTGTCGACGAAGGCGCTGATCTCCAGGGTAAGGCCGGGGCGTTTTTTAAGGATGGTCACCAGTTTGTCCAGATGCCCGTCATTGCCTGGGCTCAGCTTGTCGTGACCACTTTCGAAGGAGAGGTGGGCCAGATCTTCGCCGTTACCGATCACGGATGCCAGCAGAGAGAAGGGGGATGCCGCGGCTTTCACCAGCAGGTTGCGCAGAATCTTAAAGATAGCGCCGCTGACGGTAAAATTGGGATCGGTCAGGTCGCCTGAGACCGGAACGTCCAGATGGATCTCACCGTTCTGGTCCTTGAGTAGGGCGACCCCCAGTCTGACAGGCAGTGCTGTCGCCTGGTCGCTGGCAACGGCATCTCCGAAGGTGAACTGATCGAGGAGGATGTCGTTTTGACCGGCAATCTTCTGTTCGGCGATTCGGTAGGAGAGGTCGAGGTGCAGCTTGCCCTTATCGACGGCGTAACCGAGGTGGGTGCCGGAATAGGGGGATAGCGGCACCAGGTCGATATCCGCGAAGTGGATTTTCAGATCGGTCGACAGCGGGGTGCTGAGGGGATTGACGGTGCCGCGGATGGTTAGCGGCGAGTGATTTTCCAGCTGCCCGCTCAGCTCGACGGTCGCCTGGCGTTCCGGGTCGGAATGGAGACCGGAGATCTGACCGTTGACCTGATACATATCGGTGGAAAATGGTTGTGGAAGGTGCTGGTCGTTGAAGCGGATCGTCCCGTTTTGCAGCGAAAATTTCTCGATGTGGAGCTCCGGAGCCGATGCGCCTTCTGCCGGTGAGGCAGAGGCCTCCGCGGGTTCTGGTGTGTTCTGTTCCGGTGCCTGACTGGCTGTAGCGGCCGTCGCCATATTCAAGCGGCCCTGTGTGTCGAGCAGAATATTCACCAGCGCATCGCTGAGGGTGACCTGATTGATGTGCAGGACTGGGGGAGACAGGGTCGCGTTGATGCCGTCGATGTCCATCGCGGCCCAGGTCAGCAGGGTGGATGCTGTCTGCGTTTCCTGCAGGTGGAGATCTGCGATACGGATCTGACCGCTGATCTCTCCCTGTATGGTGTCGGGCTGCTGTGTCAGCGCAAGCGTCAGAGCGCTGGTGACATTCCCGCTTTTCAGGGCGGCGGAGATGTTTGCGGGGAGATATGGGTTAAACAGCGGCAGGGGCAGATCCGTGATCTCCACGCCCAGATCGGCGCTGACAAGGGCGAGCTGGGCGTCACCGCGAACAGCCAGATGACTGTCGACCGAGGTGTCGATGGTGAGCGACAGGGTCGATTTATCGTCAGGGTGCGAGGAGAGGTTGTCGACGGTCAGGTTGATGGCGTTAATTTCGTGCCGAAATTCTCCGTTGGCGGCGTGATCGCTGACATGCAGGGATCCGTCGATCACCTTGAACTGCCCGATACGGAACAGTAGCGGTTGGGATTCATCGTCTGGCGCGTTTGCATGAGGGGCCTCTGCGGTCGGTGACACGAGGGATTGGTGCGCCCATATGCCCTTTTCGTCGCGGTTTAGATAGAACTGCGGACTGTCGATTTCGGCTGACAACAGGTTGATGTCGCGTTGAAACAGATCGGCCCAGTCGAGATCGATGACCATCGACGGCAATTGCAACAGGGGGGTGTTGTCCGCAGAGCGGATGTCCAGATCGGTGAGGGCCAGTTCCCCGCCGACCAGCAGTTTTGGCTGCGCATCTGACGAAACCCGATAGGCGAGATCGATCTCGGCATCGAGCATGCCCGATGTGACATCGATCGGAACGGGCAAGGGGAATTGATTGGCGTAAAACGCCACGTCGATCTGATCGAGGGACAGGACCAGCGAGGTTTCGATAGAGCGGTGGAACGGTTTTGTCTGTCCCTCCGCGTGGATCTCTGAACCGTTCAGCATCAGGCTGAGCTGCGGGGTGACATAGGTTTCGGTCAGTGCGGGGATATTGCCGATGGAGGGGATCTGCAGGTTCAGTTCCCGAACCGTATGGGTCGTTTTCTTTTGCGCGCTATGGTCGGTAAAATCGATGCTGCCGTTACGGATCACGATATTGTTGAGTGAAAAGTGAAAGGGCTGATCGGCTTCCGGAGGGGGGCTGTTTTTGTCCGAGGCGGTGAAATCGGTGAAATTAAACGTTGATGGCGAGGTCTGTTCCAGGTTGACAAAGAGGTCGTCCACCTCGATCCGGTCCAGGACCAGTGCGCGGTCGATCAGCGAGCGACTGCTGAGGGACAGGACCAGAGACGTCAAACGGACAAACGGCTCGACGCTGTTCGGTTCGCTCAGATTGACACCCTCTACTCTCAGGGTGAGGGTGAGGGGATTAAAAGAGGCGTCTGTGATCTGCAGGGTCCGGTCCGTATGGGTTGCCATCCAGTGGATGCCCTGTTTTTTAACCTGCCACGGAACAAGCAGGTAGCTCGCCAGCATCAGCAGAAGAATCAGGGCAACTGTCCCGAAAGATATTTTTTTCGTACGGGTCATGAAGTTCTCCGAGGATCATCTTGGGTTGTGATAGATTTTAGCACAGAGTGAAATCGGGCTTTGCTGTTTTCGCGTTTATTTCTGTTTTCTTCCCGACAGGTGAGGAGAGGTGCGATGGGTGATCTGAGGGTCCTGGGAATCTGTGGCAGTTTACGGAAGGCATCGACCAATCTTGGCCTGTTGCGCTACGCCCTGCAGCATGCTCCGGACGGCATGAGTGTCACCATTGCCGACCTGGCGGAGGTGCCCTTTTACAATGCTGATATTGTTGACAAACCGGCGGCTGTAGTCCGTCTTCTTGAGGATGTTGAACAGGCGGACGCGCTCCTGCTGGCCTGTCCGGAATACAACTATTCACTGGCCCCGGCGCTGAAAAATGCACTGGACTGGGTGTCGCGCGCTCCTGAGAACTGCCTGCTGAGCGGCAAACCGACTGCGATTCTCGGGGCCGGCGGTGGTATGGGCTCGGCTCGCTCGCAGTATCATCTCCGGCAGGTCGCAGTGTTCCTCAATCTTCATCTGCTGAATAAGCCGGAGCTGTTCTGCAGTGCCTTTGACGGTAGCTTTGACGAACATGGCGATCTGATCAATGAAAAGATACAGGCCCAGGTTGTCACGCAGTTGCAGGCGCTGCAGGACTGGGTGTTGCGCCTGCGTTGACGCCTTTCGTGCTCATGTCGCTTGTAGCGATGAGGGTCGAAGATGTATAGTCAGCCGCTGCGAAGCGACAAAGGGAAAGTGAGCGTATTGTGATGCAGAAAACCCTGATTCTGGCAGGGCTGGTCATTATTGTTGTCGGTCTCGGCTGGCCGTGGCTGAGCAAACTGCCTCTGGGACGTCTGCCGGGCGACATCGTCATCGACAAGCCGGGCTTCAAACTGTTTTTTCCCGTCACCAGCATGTTGCTGGTCAGCGGGCTGGTGACGTTGCTGATGTGGTTGTTGCGTAAATGAATATCGGGAAGACATCTTATCTGCGTCGCGTGTTCACCACGGGAGGGCAGGCTGTTTACGCGTTGCTGAAAGATGCGATCCGTACCAGCTTGAGCCTGTTCAAAATTCTTGTCCCCATCGGCATCGCGACCCGGATTCTTCAGCATCTGGGGCTGATCGATCAGTTCGGTGTGCTGCTCAGTCCGGTGATGGAGCTGGTCGGGTTGCCGGGGCAGATCGGTCTGGTGTGGGGTACGGCGATGTTGACCAATCTGTACGGTGGAATGGTCGTGTTTGCCTCGCTGGCTCCCGGGCTCGATCTGACCGTCGCCCAGGTGACGGTTCTGACGACGATGATGCTGGTCGCGCATGCCCTTCCGGTGGAATTGCGGATCGCGCAGCTGGCTGGAACTCGCTTCCGGACCATGCTGGTGTTACGGGTCGGCGGTGCCCTGCTGCTGGGCTGGGGTTTGCACCAGATTTACCGCCTGAGCGGAACCCTGCAGCAACCCAGTCAGGCGGTCTGGAGTCCGCCGCCGGTCGATCCCGCCTGGCAGGCCTGGGTTGTTGCCGAACTTTCCAATATGGGATCTATCTTTCTGATCATCCTCAGTTTGATGGCCCTGTTGCGGATCTTGAAGCGCATCGGTGTCAGTGATCTGCTGACTCGCTTGCTGGAACCGCTGCTGGCCTTTCTGGGGATGGGACGGCAGGCGGCTCCAGTGACGATCATTGGCATGACTCTTGGCCTCAGCTATGGTGGCGCGCTGATTCTTGAAGAAGCCCGCTCCGGTCGTTTGACCCGGCGCGATCTGTTCAGCTCGCTGGCACTGATGGGGCTCTGTCACAGCCTGATCGAAGACACTTTGGTGATGCTGCTGCTTGGCGGGCATCTATCCGGGATCTTCTGGGGCCGACTGGTGTTCTCCCTGCTGGTTGTCGTTCTGCTCGGCAGGCTGATAGCTGGATTGTCGGGCGCGGCCTGCGACCGTTACCTGTTCCGACCCGTCTCGCACTCTTCATAAACTTCAAGGTTACCAAAGGCATTCAATGCGTATTTCACTGATCGCTGCGATGGCAAAAAACCGGGTCATCGGCCGCGCCGGAGGGATTCCCTGGGTGCTTCCGGGCGATCTGGCGCGCTTCAAGGATCTGACCATGGGGTATCCGTTGATTATGGGGCGGCGGACATATCTGTCCATCGGTCGACCGTTGCCCGGCCGCCGAACCCTGGTTCTGAGTCGCCAGGCCGATTTACAGGCGCCCGGCTGTCTGGTGCTGGACAGTCTCGAACGGGCCCTCAAAGATGTGTGGGATTACGATGAGGTCTTTATCTGCGGCGGAGAAGAGCTGTATCGCCAGGCGCTACCGTTGGCGGAACGGATCTATCTGACCAGGCTTGACAGGGAGATCGAAGGCGATACCTTCTTCCCGGAGTTTCCCGAGCACTTTCTGGCGATCGAAGAGCAGCAGATCGACGGGGATGAACCGTACACCTTTACCATTTTTCAGAGGATCTGACGCAACGCTACAGGTCGGTGAGCATGCTGTACTGGGTGTAGGCAAGGAAGGCGGCCAGCACTACGGCCAGAGCGATGAGGGCGAAAACCAGTTTTTGAGACATCCGTTGCTCCTGAAGTCTGTAGGGGCGGTTGCTGAGAGGGGCGGTTCGTTCCGCCGTGGGTCTTTTCAAGTTTAGCCGAACTGGAAACAAACAGCCAGTATGTGTGACCGATGTTGGGCTGTGTTTTTATCCACCGATATTCTGACGATGTGCAGGAGGTTGTCTCATGATTCGTTTTGTCGTACTGCTGTGTGCTGTCTTGCTCCTGACGGCCTGTACCGCGCCGATGTACCCTGCTACGAATGGGTACACCGTCGGTCCGCCGACAGTGACCGTGCAGGCGAGCGCCGAGGTTGAAGTGCCGCCGGACCAGCTGCGGTTGCGTCTGGTTGTTATCACCCAGGACGCAGCAGCGGAGCAGGCACTGCTCGAAAACAACCGGCGGATGAAGACCATTATCGCGGCACTGCACGAGCTGGGGCTGAGTGAATCGGAATATCGCACCGGCCAGTTCCGCACCTTCCCGGAATGGAGCCGCCCTCCCCGGCCGATGCCTGAGGGGTGGCAGCGGCAGATCGTCGGTTACCAGGTGCAGAACGAACTGCAGGTGCGGACCTCACGGATCAAGCTGGCGGGTGCCCTGTTGGGTGCGGTGCAGAGAGCCGGGGCGGATCAGGTCGATGGTCTGGTGTTTGACCTGCAACATCCCGCGAAACACAAGGACGTCGCTATTGCCCGGGCCACGGAGCGGGCATTGGGCAAGGCTGCGGTTCTGGCGAAAGCCGCCGACGTTCATTTGGGTCAACTCAAAAGTCTGGTTCTGGATCAGGCCCGCTTTACACCAGCGGCTCCGCGGATGGAGAGGATGGTGATGAGCGATGCGGTGGCCAGTGTTCCGGTCTCTGCTGGTGATGTGACGGTGCGGGCTGACGTCACCGCTGTCTTTGCGGTTGAGTGACCGGCAAATGTCACGGTGACGGACGGGTTGTCCATTGCAATAAACGAAAACCTCTGTTAAAACCAGAAACATATCCTTCGGGTGCCTGCCGGATACCTCGCGGCGGGAGAATAGGGAAGAGGGTGTGACTCCCTCGCTGCCCCGCAACTGTAAGTGGCGATGACCGTCGGCAAAACCACCATCCAATATGTGATGGGAAGGGCCGACCAGTAAGGTGACCCACGAGCCAGGAGACCTGCCCGAAGTACACTCCGTCCGTCTGGATGGAGCGACCGCACCCTTTCGCGGGAGAGGGCCGGAGTCAGAGTTGTGCGACCCCGGTACGTTGAGTGTATCGGGGTTTTTTTTATTGTCTGCGGCGAGAAACTGGATAGACGTTTCACAGTTCGACAGAGGACGATGGTCAAACCATGAGTCGACTGATCTATGTCACCGGCGGCGCGCGTTCCGGAAAGAGCGATTACGCGCAGCAGCTGGCCGAACAGCAGCCCGGTGAATTGCTTTACATCGCGCCGGCCGAGGTACTCGACGCCGAGATGGCAGAACGGATTGAGCTGCATCGCCAGGCCCGTGACGCACGCTGGGCGCTGTTGGAAGAACCTCGTCAACTGGCCGAGATGCTGCCGGCCGCGGCACAGGGGAAAGCGGCCCTGCTCCTCGACTGCGTAACCATCTGGTTGAGCAATCTGTATTTTCATTACGGGGAAGACCACGGACCGGTGCTGACCGATGTCGAAGACCTGCTGAGGGTGGTGACGGAGTTGCCTGCGCCTCTCTATCTGGTGTCGAACGAGTTGGGGTCGGGAGTTGTCCCGGAAAACCGCATGGCGCGGCATTTCCGCGATCTGGCAGGGAAGGTGAATCAGCAGTTGGCCGCCGCTGCCGATGAGGCCTGGCTGGTGGTCTCCGGTCTGCCCGTACGATTGAAATAGAAGAGGCGCTACAGACAAATCTGGGAGAACTTTTATGGATTTTCAATTGCAGAACGTACTCGATCGTATTCAACCGGTCTCCGCTGACGCTCTTGTCGCTGCTCAGTCGCGCATCGATCGACAGGCAAAACCGCAGGGTTCTTTGGGGCGGCTCGAAGAGTTTGCGCGCCGTTATGTCGCAATCACCGGACGTGACATTATCCGCAACAAACGGATCTATACCTTCGCCGGGGATCATGGTGTGGTGGCCGAAGGGGTCAGTGCCTTTCCGCAAGACGTGACTCCGCAGATGGTTCTTAACTTTATCGGCGGGGGCGCAGGGATTAATGCTCTGGCACGTCATGCCGGCGCCGATGTGCAGGTGGTTGACATGGGGGTGGCCAGCGACTTTGAGGTGCTGCCTGGCCTGCTGCAGAAGAAGATCGCTCGCGGCACTGCCAACTTCAGTAAGGGACCGGCGATGACGCGCCAGCAGGCGTTGAGATCCCTCGAAATCGGTGTGGAGCTGGCGTGCCGGTTGAAAAGCGAACAGGTGGATCTGGTCGGCACCGGTGATATGGGGATCGGTAACACCACCCCTTCCGCTGCCATCGCCGCTGTTTTTACCGGATTAAGCCCGCAGCAGGTCACCCACCGTGGCACCGGTATCGACGATGCCGCGCTGGAAAATAAAATCCGCGTGATCGCCGATGGATTGGCATTGAATCAGCCCGATACCACCGATCCGGTCGATGTGCTCGCCAAGGTTGGTGGCTTTGAGATCGGTGGTATCGCCGGTCTGGTCCTCGGCTGCGCCGCCGAACAGGTGCCGGTCGTGGTCGATGGCTTTATTTCGACTGCCGGTGCACTGATTGCTTCGGAGCTGCATCCCCATGTACGGGACTATATTTTCGCTTCTCACCAGTCGGTCGAGATCGGCCATCAGCACATGCTGCAACGGATCGGTCAGCGCCCGATCCTTGATTTGGACCTGCGCCTCGGGGAAGGAACCGGCGGGGCGCTGGCGATGACTTTGATCGAAGGTGCGCTGCAGGTTTATCGGGAGGTGTTGACCTTTGACGAGGCGGGCGTTTCCGAAGGCAGCGATCAATGAAGCAGCGCTGGGATGACCTGTGCACAGCGGCTGCGTTTTTAACCATTCTGCCGGTTGGCCGCAACCTAGAGATGTCGCCGGAGCGGCTCGGACGCAGCATGGGTCTGTTCCCGGCTGTCGGGCTGTTGATCGGCCTGGCGCTGGTGGTGATCAACTGGCTGCTCGACGATCTGATCCCGCGCGCAGTACTCGACTGCCTGCTGGTGCTGATCATGATCGCTGTTACCGGGGCCCTGCACCTCGACGGTGTCGCCGACCTGATCGATGGTTTGGCAGGGGGGAAGGATCGCGAGGGCGCGCTGCGGATCATGAAGGACAGCCGCGTCGGGGCCATGGGCGTGGTCGGACTGGTGATGGTGCTGCTGCTCAAGTATCTGAGCCTGTATCACGTCCCGCTGGAACTGAAAAACGCCGCCCTGATCTTTATGCCGACCGCCGGTCGCTGGGTGCAGGTCTGCCTGGCCTGCTACTGCCCCTACGTGCGCTCCGAAGGTGGGACCGGCGGAGCGTTTGTCGATAACGTCGATCAGCCGGAGTTCCTGCGCGCCAGCGCGACCCTGATTCTGGCCGGTCTGGTACTGTTCTGGCTGAAGGGGATTTTCCTGATCTTTCTCCTCGGGTTGGCGACCATGGTGTTGATCCGCTATTTCGAGGTGCGTCTCGGCGGCGTGACGGGAGATGTCCTTGGCGCGGTCACCGAGGTGGTCGAGGTCCTGTCCCTGCTGCTGGTGCTGGCCGTTCTCTAAGAGGAGTGTGATGGATAAGGTGCGCTGTCATCTGTTGCGACACGGGCAGGTCGAAGGGTTTGAGCAGAAACGCTACAACGGGCAGGCCGATGTGGCACTGACCGCTCTGGGCCGTGAACAGTATCGCCGTTTGCAGCAGCGGCTGTCGGTGGTGCCGGTTGCCGCGGTCTACAGCAGCGATCTGTCACGCTGCGTCTGGGGGGGCGAGCAGATTGCCGCCAAACACGATTTGACTCCACAGCAGGATATCCGCCTGCGGGAGCTGCATATCGGTCATTGGGAAGGGAAGACCTGGCAGCAGCTTCAGCAGGATCACCCCGATGAGTGGCAGGGGCGGTTGAACGATCTGGTCCATTATCAGGTGCCGGGCGGGGAGAGCCTGCAGCAGATGGCCGTGCGGGTGAGGAGTGCACTGTCCGAGATTCTGGCGCGTCATAGCGGCGAGGAGATTGTTCTGGTGGGTCACGGCGGTATCAACCGGGTGATTCTGCTTGATGCCATCGGCGCACCGTTGACGCAGATGTTTCATATCGAGCAGGACTACGGCTGCCATAACGTCATCGATTATTTTTCTGACGGTATCGCTGTCGTCAAACAGCTGAACGGATAGATTACGGTGATTCCCGGACTCCTGATCGCCGCACCTGCGAGCGGAAGCGGCAAAACCAGCCTGACTCTCGGTTTGATGGCTGCATTGCGGCGGCGGGGCGTCACTGTCGCGCCCTTCAAGGTTGGTCCCGACTATATCGACCCCGGGCATCACGCCGCGATCTGCGGGCGCCCATCGAACACACTCGACAGCTGGTTCTGTAACAAAGAACAGGTCTGCGCGACGTTTGCATCTGGCTGTATAGGTGCCGATATCGCCGTTATCGAAGGAGTGATGGGGCTGTTCGACGGTGTCAGCGGTGACGATGAGGAAGGGAGTAGCGCGCAGCTCGCCAAGTGGCTCGGGCTGCCGGTGTTGCTGGTGGTCGATGCCCGCTCGCAGGCGCGCAGCTTTGCTGCGCTGGTCAAAGGGTTCTGCGCGTTTGACCCGCAATTGAATGTTGCTGGAGTGATCGCCAACCGGGTCGGCAGCGAGCGCCATGCGCAACTGCTGCGCGAAGCGATCGCATCGACCCCGGGACTGCCACCTTTGCTCGGCTGCCTGCCGCGACAGGAGGATATCGCCCTGCCGGCGCGGCATCTGGGACTGGTGACGGCGGAAGATCTGTCCGGAGACCATGGTGAAAAACTGGCTGATTGGGTTGAAAAATATCTCGATCTAAACCAGTTGAAAAAAATTGCGACAAGTTCTGTTGAATCCACACCGGTCGTTTCGCCGAAGATCCAAATAAAGCTGCGCATCGGCATCGCCCGTGACCGCGCTTTCTGCTTTTACTATCCGGAGAACCTGCGTCAGCTAGAGCGGGCCGGGGCCGAACTGGTTGAGTTTTCGCCGTTAGTAGATTCTGCCTTGCCGGAGAATCTTGACGGTCTCTATCTCGGCGGAGGCTACCCGGAGCTGGACGCCGAGCTGCTGACGAACAACGTATCACTCCGCGAACAGATTTCCGCGCAGGCACGGGGCGGGCTGCCGATCTACGCTGAGTGCGGCGGTTTCATGTATCTCTGTAACGCGATCGACGGACAACCGATGTGCGGTGTATTCCCGGCCCAGGCGAAGATGCTGCCGCGCCGCCGTGCACTCGGATATCGTCAGGTCGAACTGGTTGCTGATACCCTGTTCGGTCCGACCGGAACCCAGATCCGCGGTCACGAGTTTCACTATTCCGACGTCGAGATGCCGAAAACGGTTGCACGCTGCTACCGACTCAGTCGGCGCGGTGGCGAGCCACTCGGTGTCGAAGGGTATCGTATCAACAACGTACTCGGTTCCTATGTCCACCTGCATTTCGGGAGTAACCCGCGGGTCGCTGAGGAGCTGGTCAGGTTTTACCTCAACAACAAGAGAAGGACATAAAAACGTGATGAAAACCCAGATCGAATTCGCCCGCGCGGGCGTTGTGACACCACAGATGACCGAGGTCGCTGAGCGTGAGGGCGTCAACGCCGATGAGGTGCGTGAGCAGATCGCGCTCGGCACCATCGTGATCCCCAACAACCACAACCGCAAACCGAAGGCGGTCGGTATCGGCAAGGGGCTGGCGACCAAGGTCAATGCGTCGATCGGCACCAGCTCCGATATCGTCGACTACGCGGCTGAAGTGGGCAAAGCCAAGGCGGCCGAAAACGCGGGCGCCGATACCTTGATGGAACTCTCTGTCGGCGGCGATCTTAACCGGGTGCGGCAGGAGGTGATCGCCGCTGTCGATCTGCCGGTCGGCAATGTGCCCCTCTACCAGGCGTTTTGTGAGGCGGCGCGCAAATATGGCGACCCGAACAAACTGGACGAGGAGATGCTGTTCGACCTGATCGAGCAGCAGTGCGCGGACGGCATGGCCTTTATGGCGGTTCACTGCGGTATCAATCTCTACACCATCGAACGCCTCCGCAAGCAGGGCTATCGCTACGGCGGACTGGTCAGCAAAGGTGGCGTGTCGATGGTCGCCTGGATGATGAAAAACGGCCGTGAGAATCCGCTCTACGAGAAATTCGACCGAGTCATCGACATTTTGAAAAAGTACGATACCGTACTCTCTCTCGGTAATGGTCTGCGCGCCGGAGCGATCCACGATTCCCACGACCGGGCGATGGTACAGGAACTTCTGATCAACTGCGAACTGGCCGAGTTGGGGCGCGAGATGGGCTGCCAGATGCTGGTCGAGGGTCCGGGACATATGCCCCTTGATGAGATCGAAACCAACATCAAGCTGCAGAAGCGGATGAGCGGTGACGCGCCTTACTACATGCTCGGTCCGATCTCGTCCGATGTCGCCCCCGGTTACGATCATATCACCGCCGCGATCGGCTCCGCGCAATCAAGCCGTTACGGTGCCGATCTGATCTGCTATATTACTCCGGCGGAGCATCTGGCGCTGCCGAACGAGCAGGATGTCATCGACGGCGTCAAGGCGGCCAAGGTGGCGGCATACGTCGGCGACATGAACAAGTATCCGGAAAAGGGGCGCGAGCGGGACAAGCAGATGAGCAAAGCGCGCCGCGATCTCGACTGGCGAAAACAGTTCGATCTAGCACTGTTTCCGCAGGACGCCGAGAAGATCCGCGCCAGCCGTGTGCCGGAAGATGAGCAGACCTGCACCATGTGCGGCGATTTCTGTGCCTCGCGCGGTGCGGGAGAACTGTTTAAAAAAGATCTGTGTGGGGATAAGATTTAGCGGGGGAGCTGTTTGAGGCGGGTCTGGTCCCGTTTTCTCACAAGGACGTTTGCCCTGCCGCGCGGTCCTGCGCTACGCAGATTTTTCAGGGCCGCTCCCATGCGCTGCGCTTAACCTCGCGGCAAGGCTCCTGAAAAATCAGTTCCACTCCGGTAGGGGCAAAGGGGGGGGGCGACGAAGAGAGAGGGAGTTTGTATATGGCAGAACAGCCCAGCATCTTGAAACCGGAAACGATTGAAGCGGAAAGCTTCCGTATCATCGACAGCGAGATCGGCCCGCATCCGTTTAACGCGCAGCAGTGGCCGATCGTGCGCCGGGTGATTCATACCACCGCCGATTTTGAACTGGCCGAGCAGATCCGTTTTTCGGCGGATGTGGTGACGCAGGCGATGACTGCGCTGCGCGCTGATGCAAAGATTCTCTGCGATACCAACATGGTGCTGGCCGGCGTCAACAAGTCACGGTTGGCCAAGTTGAACGGCAGCATCGCCTGTCATGTCGCCGATCCGCAGGTGGCTGCTGATGCGAAAGTTGCCGGCCTGACCCGCTCGACCTTCGCCTTGCGCAAGGGGGTTGCGGAGGGCTGCACTATCTTTCTGATCGGAAACGCCCCGACGGCGCTGTTTGAGCTGCTGCGGCTGGCTGAAGAGGGGAAAGTCGATCCGGCGCTGATCGTCGGGGTGCCGGTCGGTTTTGTCGGCGCTGCTGAGTCGAAAGAGGCGTTGATGTCTGCCGAACTGCCGTACATCGCCATCGAAGGCCGCAAGGGCGGTTCGGCGATCGCCGCGGCGATTTTAAACGCGCTGATGATTCAGGCCGATGGCTGATGGCGAAGAAGTCGCTGCGCAGCGGATACACCACCGGGGCCTGTGCCGCGGCGGCGGCCAAAGGGGCGGCGCTGCTGCTGCGTGACGGTGTTGCCGAAATGGTGGAGATCGATCTGCCCGCAGGGTTCAGGGCGCAGTTTTCGTTGCAGGGGCAGATGCGGTCCGACGTGGGTGCCCGCTGCTTTGTCATCAAGGATGCCGGGGATGATCCGGACGTGACCCACGGTGTTGAACTGCATGCTGATATTCGATATGGCGAGCGACCGGGCCTTGAGATTGTCGCCGGGGACGGGATCGGCACAGTGACCAAGCCGGGGCTGGCGGTGCCGGTCGGCCAGTCGGCAATCAATCCGGTGCCGTGGATGATGATCGAACAGGCGGTCGGTCAGATCTTTTCTGGAGAGACCGGTTTACGACTGACCTTGTCGATCCCCGACGGCGAGCAGCGCGCGGCCAAAACACTCAACGCCAAGCTCGGCATCCTCGGTGGCCTCTCTCTGCTCGGCACGACCGGCGTGGTCACACCGCTGTCTCACGCTGCGTGGACCGACACCATCGATGTCGAGATCGATGTCGCGCAGGCAGCCGGGGTTTCACAAGTGATTCTGGTGACCGGGCGGACCAGCGAGGGGGCTGCGCGGGATCATTTTGCCTGTCCGGAAGAGGCCTTTGTGATGATGGGCGATTTTATCTCCCACGCCCTGGAGTCGTGTCATCGCAAAGGGGTACAGCGTCTGGCGATCGCCGGACAGTTTGCCAAGGTTCTCAAGATCGCCTGCGGCCATCCGCAGACCCATGTGCGCAACGCGCAACTCGACCTGAAGCGTCTGCATGACTGGGGGCAAGAGATCGGCCTTGACCCTGCCGAATGCCAGCGGCTAGAGTTGGCGAACACTGCGCGGCAGGTTTTCGAACAGTATGGTTCCGCTTCGCCGTTGGTCGAACGGGTCTGTAGTGAGGCGCTGGCGGTCTGTCGCCGCCGGGTGCCGGGCGCGGACCTGTCGATTCTGCTGGTCGATTATCAGGGTCGGATTGCGCGCGTATTTGAAGTCGATTGATTGCCGAGGGAGGCACGACATGAAAACGATCCATGTTATCGGAGCTGGGATCGCCGGACAGGAGGGTTTTACTCCGTTGGCGCTCGAATTGATTGAACAGGCCGAACTGCTCCTGGGAGCGAAGCGCCTGCTTGAGCTGTTCCCGGATTTTACCGGAGAAAAGGTCGATATCGATAAGCAGCTCGGGGTGGTCGCCGAGACGATTCAGCGCGCCGATGGCCGGGTGGTGGTGCTCGCTTCGGGCGATCCGCTCTTTTTCGGTATCGGGCGCTATCTGCTGCGTAATCTGCCCGATGAGCTGATCGAGTTTCTACCCAATGTGACCTCGGTTCAGTACGCCTTTGCCAAGATCCGTGAGCCGTGGGACGATGCGGTCTTTATCTCGGCACACGGGCGCCAGCTCGAAGAGGCGGTCGACCGAGTTGTCGCCAGTGACAAGGCGGCGATTCTGACCGATGCCGTCAATACTCCGGCGGCGATAGCCTCCGAAATTCTCCGCCGTGGGCGCAGCGGCTACCGGGCCTACCTGTGCGAAAACCTCGGCACCGACGAAGAACGGATCCGTACCACCGACATCAAGGGGCTGTCGGAGATCGACGCTGCCCCCCTCAACGTGCTGCTGCTGATCAAGGAGTACGAGTCGGGTGTCAGCCACTATGTGCCGACCCTCGGTATCCCCGACGATGAGTTTGTTACCGTCAAGAAGCTGATCACCAAGGAGGAGGTGCGGGTGGTGACCCTGGCCAAGCTGAAGCTGCGTCACGACATGTGTTTGTGGGATATCGGCGCCGGGTCGGGTTCAATCTGCATCGAAGCCGATCATCTGATGCCGAACGGCCGGATCTTCGCTGTCGAACGTAACGAGGAATGCCGGCAGTTTATCAAGGAGAACCTGCTTAAGTTCAATACCCGCCGCGTCAGCCTGATCGAGGGCAACGCTCCCGATTGTCTGGAAGAACTGCCAGATCCAGACCGGGTCTTTATCGGTGGCTCCGGCGGGCATCTGTGGGAGATCCTCGACGCCGTCGATCAGCGTCTTGCCAGCAATGGGCGGATCGTTCTGAACGCTATTACCCTCGACACCCTGACCGCCGCCAACGAATATTTCGGCAATGCCGGTTATCAGGTTGAAGTGGTGACGGTCAATATCTCCCGCACCCGACCGCTCTCCAATTACAAGATGTTCGAGGCCTACAATCCGGTCTATATTCTGACCGCGGTGAAGGACTAGCCGGTGGCGGAAGTGTTTCCCACAGGGACCGTACTTTTCGTCGGGGCCGGTCCCGGTGACCCGGAACTGATAACCGTCAAGGGGTTCAAAGCGCTCCAGCAGGCCGATGTGGTGGTTTATGCCGGTTCGCTGGTCAATCCGGCCCTGCTCGACGCCTGCTCCGAAGGGTGTGAAATCCATGACAGCGCGCCGCTGAATCTCGATCAGGTGCTGGCGATCCTGATCGCCGGTTGTCGCGCGGGCAAGCGGGTGGTGCGGTTGCACACCGGCGATCCGGCTCTCTACGGCGCGATCCAGGAGCAGATGGAAGCCCTCGATGCGGCCGCGGTCGATTATGCCGTTGTTCCGGGGGTGACCGCGACCTTTGCGGCGGCGGCCAGTCTGCGACAGGAGCTGACTTTGCCGGGCGTTTCGCAGAGTTTGGTTTTGACCCGTCTGGCCGGGCGGACCCCGGTTCCCGCAGCCGAGGAGCTCAGCAGAATCGCCGCTAACGGCGGAACCCTCTGCCTTTACCTGTCGGTCGGGATGATGGAGACATTGGTTGCCGAACTGCTCGCCGGCGGGCACTTCACCGAAAAGACGCCGGCCGCGGTGGTTTATCGCGCCAGTTGGCCGGACGAGCGGATCGTCGAAGGGACCCTCGCCAATATCGCCGCGCGGGTCGCAGCGGCCGACATCGACCGTCAGGCGTTGGTCCTGGTCGGAGACGTTCTGGCAGCGCGTCGGGCGGGTGTTCCCGAAAAGTCGAAACTTTACGACCCCCACTTCTCTCACGGTTACCGGCGCGCCTAGCCTCCCCGTACAGACCGCTATGTCGATTGTAATCGTTGCTATAACCCGCAAAGGGGCCGAGCTGGCCCGCCACCTCGCTGCCGTCCTGCCCGATGGCTCCGTTCATCTGCCGGAAAAATGCCGCGCAGACGATGGATGCCACTATTTTTCACGACCTCTGGCCGAAGAACTCCCCGATCTGTTTGGCCGGGCGGAGCGGCTGGTCTGTGTGATGGCGACCGGCATTGTGGTGCGCCTGCTGGCGCCGCATCTGCGCGGCAAGGCGTTCGATCCCGGTGTGGTGGTGCTGGACGAGGCGGGACGTTTCGCCATCAGTCTGCTGTCGGGTCATCTCGGGGGAGCCAACCGTTTGGCCGAGGAGGTCGCGGCGCATCTCGGGGGACAGGCGGTGGTGACGACCGCCACCGATGTCAACAACCTGCCGGCTTGGGATCAGGTGGCCCGCGACGAGGGTTTAGACGTTGAACCGGTTGCTCACCTGCGGACCCTGAATCGACTGCTGCTCGAGGGCGAAACCATCGCGCTGGTCGATCGTCAGGGGTTGATTGCTGATCAATTTGTCGGTGTGCCCGGGGTGGTCCGTTACCGTTCTTACGCCGACGCGATGCAATCGGATGCGCCCGGACGGGTGTTTGTCACTCATCGCTATCTGCCCCATATGGAAAACCGCACCGGGATGCTGGCGATCCGTCCCAAAGATCTTGTGCTGGGCATCGGTTGTAATCGAGGCACCCCGGCCGACGAGATCGAGTCCGCGGTCAAGGACGCTCTGCAACAAGCGTTTCTGGCCTTTGCCAGTGTCGGGACCGTGGCCACTATCGACGCCAAGCAGGACGAAGCCGGGCTGAGCGCGTTTGCTCGAAAACACAAGTTGCCGGTGCTATATTTCAGTGCCGAAGAGCTCAATGGCGTCGATGGGCCGACGCCGCCGTCCGAGCATGCCCTCAAGGCGGTTGGTGCCAAGGGGGTTTGCGAACCGGCGGCGATTCTCGCGGCGGGCGGTGGCTCCCTATTGATCCGTAAACAGAAGATCGGCAATGTTGCTCTGGCGGTTGCCGAGTTCAGGATGACATCGAAATGACGGGAAAACTTTCGGTCGTCGGCATCGGTCCCGGCGGTATGCATCATATGACTCCCGCGGCGCGGGCGGCGATTGAGTCGGCCGAAGTCGTGGCAGGCTACAAGACCTACCTCGATCTGATCCCGGATCTGATCGCCGGCAAGGAACGGCTCGCCAGCGGTATGCGTCAGGAGGTTGAGCGCTGCCGACAGGCGATTTCCGCAGCCGAATCGGGGCACAGGGTGGCGCTGGTCTGTTCAGGTGATGCCGGCATCTACGGCATGGCTGGGCTGGTGCTGGAACTGCTCGACGGCCGGGAGCTGGAGGTCGAGATGGTTCCCGGCGTGTCCGCGGTGCAGGCGGCGGCTGCCCGTCTTGGTGCGCCGTTGATGCACGACTTTGCGGTGATCTCCCTGTCCGACCTGCTTACCCCCTGGCCGCTGATCTGCCAGCGCCTCGAAGCGGCGGCGAGCGCCGATCTGGTCGTCGCTCTCTACAACCCGAAAAGCCGAAGCCGGACCACGCAGATCGAAACCGCCCGCAAAATTCTGCTGCGCCATCGCGATCCGCAGACGCCGGTGGGGATCGTCCGCCATGCCTGCCGCAGCGGGGAAGAGGTCTGTGTCACGACCCTTGAGGCGATGCTTGACCAGCAGATCGATATGTTTTCGCTGGTGCTGATCGGAAACAGAGGAACGCGTATCGACGACCGCGGCCGGATGGTGACGCCGCGCGGTTACGCCGAAAAGTATTTTCCAGGGAAGAAAACCGCAAATTCAGCTGGCCGACGGGCCCTGTTCGTCGGCGGGACCGGTTCCGATGTCGGTAAGAGCGTTCTTGCCGCCGGGTTGTGCCGCGTCTTGAGCCGGCGCGGATATTTGGTGGCACCGTTCAAGGCACAGAATATGGCGCTCAATTCGGCCGTGACGCCCGGAGGCGGTGAGATCGGTCGGGCCCAGGCAACCCAGGCGGCGGCCTGCGGGCTGGAGCCGCACGTCGATATGAATCCGGTTTTGCTCAAGCCCAGCAGCGATACCGGCTCGCAGGTCATCATTCACGGTCGGCCGGTCGGGAACATGTCGGTGAAGGAGTATCACGAGTTCAAACCGATGGCGTTCGAAAAGGTGGCCGAGTCCTACCAGCGACTTTCGGCACAGGTCGATCTGGTGGTAATGGAGGGGGCTGGTAGTATCGCCGAGATCAACCTGATGGCGCACGACATCACCAACCTGCGTGCGGCGGCGCTGGCGGATGCGCCGGTGGTTCTTGTGGCCGATATCGATCGCGGGGGTGTTTTTGCGTCGATCGTCGGCACCGTCGAGCTGCTCTCGCCGGAGGAACGGGCCCAGATCAAGGGGATCATCATCAACAAGTTTCGCGGTGATGCTTCTCTGCTGACCTCGGGAATCGAGACTGTCGAGCACCGCACCGGGTTGCCGGTGCTGGGGGTGGTGCCGATGTGCGATCTGCAACTGCCCGAAGAAGATTCGGTCGCCCTTGGCCGCAAGGAGAATCGGCAGAAAGAGGGGCTGCAGATCGGTGTTGTTCGCCTGCCGCGGATTTCCAATTACACCGATTTCGATCCGCTGGAGCAGGAAGCCGACGTGGCGCTCCGTTACATCGAGAGTCCGGAGGAGATCGATGGGCTCGACCTGCTGATTCTCCCCGGGACCAAGACTACGCTGGCCGATCTGGCGTTTGTGCGGGAACGAAAACTGTTCGAGGCGATCCGTGCCTATCACGCCGCTGGCGGGCGGGTGATCGGTATCTGCGGTGGGTTTCAGATGCTGGGAACTCAGATTACCGATCCCCATGGCGTCGAATCGCAACGGAAAGACGGCGAGGGACTCGGATTGCTTGATGTAGAAACCGAGCTGCGCCCGGGAAAACAGACCCATCAGGTTGTCGCCAGCTTTCATCAGGCCGCGGCGACGGCCGGTTTTGCAGGCTTTGAGCGGGTCAGCGGCTATGAGATCCACGCCGGAGAGTCGACCTGCGGGGTGCTGAGCCGCCCTCTGCTGCGTCTTCTGAGCCGCTCGGGGGAGAGTGTGCAACTGGATGACGGTGCCGTCTCCGCCGATGGCCGGGTCTGGGGGACCTACCTGCACGGTTTCTTCGACGATGATCGGCTGCGGGCTGCGGTGCTTGCGCCCCTGCGCGCCGGGCGTGGTCAGGCACCGAGGGTCCATTCGTCTGCGCGGCGTCTCGATCAGGAACTGGAGCGTCTGGCGGATCATCTCGAAACCCATCTCGACGTAGAGCAGATCTGCTCCTGGCTGATTCCGGTGGGGGCTGGCAGATGAGCGGGTTGCTGCTGTTGGGGAGTTTTCTCCTCGATCTGGCCCTCGGCGACCCCCGGGGCTGGCCGCATCCGATCATCTGGATCGGTCGTCTTATCACCCGCCTGGAACTGTGGCTGCGTGCCGAAATTACTGATCTGCGGATTGCTGGGACGATCCTCGTCCTGCTGGTGCTGGCGATCACCGGAATGACGGCCTGGGGTGTTCTTGCCTGTGCGGCGCTGTGGTCTGCTTGGCTGGCGCTTGCTGTGGCGCTGTGGATCGGCTGGTCCTGTCTGGCGCTGAAGTCTCTTCACCGGGAGAGCGCCGAGGTGATCGCCGCACTGGAGAATAACGATCTGCCCGGTGCGCGGCAGGCATTGTCGATGATCGTCGGTCGAGAGACGTCGCAGCTGGATGAAGAGGCGATCCTTAAAGCCTGTCTCGAAACGGTCGCTGAGAATGCATCGGATGGGGTGATTGCGCCGCTGTTTTATCTGCTGTTGGGTGGTCCGATTCTGGCTCTTCTGTACAAAGCAGTGAATACCATGGATTCGATGGTCGGTTATAAGAATGAGAAATACAAAAATTTCGGTCGCAGTGCGGCGCGGCTCGACGACCTGCTTAACCTGATCCCCGCGCGGTTGACCGCTGCTCTTATCGCGGTGGCTGCGGTGCTGCTGGGGTTGAATGGGGCCGCTGCCTGGCGGGTCATGAAGCGGGATGCCCGCAAGCACGCCAGCCCCAATGCGGGCTGGCCGGAGGCCGCAGCAGCCGGAGCGCTAGGTGTCCAGCTCGGCGGGCCCTCCGACTATTTCGGCACCCGGGTTGAAAAGGCGACTTTGGGAGATGCCATCGAGACACTGTGCGTCGATCACTACCATCAGATGATCCGCCTGTTGTACGTCGCCAGTGGTCTGGCAGTGAGTGGCGGACTGCTGCTGGTATGGGACCTGTGATGAAACGGCCCGCACATGGCGGCGGCGTTGACCGCGCGGCGCAGGAATTGAACCTTCCCCGTGAGCAGATCCTCGATTTTTCCGCCAGTATCAATCCGCAGGGTGTGCCGGCGACGGTGCGTCTTGCACTCGACCAGGCGCTCGAGCGGATTGCCGATTATCCGCAGATAGATGCGAATTCACTCCGTCATGCGCTGGCGAATCATCACGACCTTCCTCCCGAATGTCTGCTGCCCGGCAGCGGTTCGACGGAACTGATCTACCTGTTGCCGCGGGCGCTCAAGCCGCGCCGGGCGGTGATCGTCGAACCCGCATTCAGCGAGTACGCCCCGGCGTTACAACAGGCCGGCTGCGTGGTCGACCGCTTTGCGCTGGACCCGGCAGACCGGTTCCGGTTTGACTCAGAGGCGCTCATCGACTCACTCCACCCCGAGGTAGATCTGGTCTGGCTGGCCAATCCGGGCAACCCCAGCGGGGTCGGGATTGACCCTGACCAGCTCCGCTGTCTGGCGATGAAGCTGGGGGCGCGGCGACTGATTATCGATGAAGCGTTCGTCGATTTTTCTCCCGAACTGTCACTGATCGACGCCGTTTTGGAACGCGATAATCTGATTATTCTCCGCTCCATGACCAAGTTTTACGCCATCCCCGGGCTACGGGTTGGCTACCTTGCCGGCCCGCCCAAGGATGTTGCCGTATTGGCGGCCGGGCGGTTGCCCTGGGCGCTCTCCGGGCTGGCCATTGCCGCCGCAGAGGCCTGCCTGTGGGACAGTGAATACCGCCGGCGTTCGCTGGACGAGCTGGATTGTTTGCGTGACCAGCTTGAGACGGGGCTTCAGCCTCTGGCGGAAGAGATCTACCCTTCGCGGGCGAACTATCTGTTGCTGCGACTTCACGCATCAGGTCCCGGCTCGCGCGATCTGTGCCGGCGGCTGCGGGGTAAAGGGATTCTGCTACGCAATTGCTGCGATTTTTACCCTCTTGATGACCGTTATCTGCGTGTTGCGGTGCGAACTGCAGACGAGAACCGCCGATTGGTCGACGCTCTGATCGCCGAGGTAGCCCATGGCTGAGACCCTGTCTGCCGATCCTGCTGAATTGTATGCCCTGGTTCGTGCTGAGATGCCGTTCGGTAAGTATGCCGGTCGCCTGCTGATCGATCTGCCTGAACCCTATGTGGTCTGGCTGGTACGGAACCGTCTGCCAGAGGGAGTGCTCGGGCGCCAACTTCTGGCGGTTTATGAAATTAAGGTCAATGGCCTGGAGGGTTTGCTGGCACCGCTGAAAGCGCAGGTTAAACGATGAGCGCTCTCCCCTGGTCCGGGAGTGGTCCCGTTCTGATGCTGGCACCGATGCAGGGTCTGACCAATCGTGCGCTGCGCGCCTGTCTGATCGAGCGGGCTGCTCCGGACACGGTGTTTACCGAGTTTGTAAGGGTTCAGGCCCGGTCTCGCAAACGTATACCCCGCGCGGATTTGCGGGATATCACGGCGCACACCGGACCGGTGCCCCTGGTGGTGCAGTTGATCGGCCACGGAGTGGATGCCTTGACCGAGGCAGCCCGGGTGGCAGAGGCGGCCGGGGCCTATTTTATCAATCTGAATCTCGGCTGCCCCTACGGGCGGATGACCACCGGCGCCACCGGCGGCGAGCTGCTGCGCGACCCGGCAGCTCTGGCGGTACTCCTGCGCGCGCTGCGCAGTGCGGTGACGGTGAGCTTTTCGATCAAGTGTCGGGCCGGTTACGCCGATCCCCGGAAAATTTTCGAGTTACTGCCGATCTACGAGGATGCCGGAGTCGATTTTCTCATACTTCATCCGCGTACCGTCGAGCAGCAGTATGCCGGAGAGGCCGATCATGCCTTGACCGCCGCGGTTGTCGAGCGCACCGGGTTACCGGTGATCGCCAACGGAGATATCTGTACCGCAGAACAGGGGCATCACGTCTTGAAACAAACAGCCGCTGCAGGGCTGATGCTCGGTCGCGGTGCGTTGGCGGATCCCTTACTGTTTCGCCGTCTACGCGGGGAGTTGCCCGCCACGGTCGATGCTCTACGGCGGCGCCGTGAGGTGGGTGAATTTCTTGAAGATCTTCTGCCCCGTTATCAGGAGCTGTTCTGCGGGGATAGGCAGGTATTGATGAAGATCAAGGATGTGCTCAATTTTATCCCCGATGAGAGTCTGCAGTCGGACCTGAAACGGATGAAGCGGGCCAAGGACATGGTGACATTCCAGGAGGAGCTGCAGCGCATGAAGCAGATTTGAGCGCCCTATCCTGCTGAGTTATAAACAGAAAATAATTTTTCACACTAAAATCGGCGTTGCAATTTACACGGATCTCTGTTTAATTAAAAACACGCACTCAAACTTTATGGAGGACGCGTCTATGATGATCCGGGTTGAGTACAAAGATGGCAGCGAACAGCTGGTTCGTCCATACCAGCTGAAAAAACTGATTGCCTCGGAACAGATCGTCCGTTTCGAACGTTCCGGCGGTTGGGCGACTCTGGGCGTGGATGTGTTGAGAAATCCCGGTGGTCTGGGTGATTTCAGCGGAGTTGAACGCCGCTCCCCCTGAAGAACCGAACAACGAATAATAGAACGAAAGGGCACCTTCGCATTTAGCGGTGGTGCCCTTTTTTTAATCTGCCCAGCAGGACCGGTAAGTCCGGTTTCGTGAAGGGATCGTCGTTTACGTGCAGACCGGTGACCAGGGTGAGGTTTCTGTGGCCGCTGGCGCCGCCCGGGCTGTGCGCTCGAGACTGGCTGGGGAGCAGGCGGAGAGTCGATACGTTGCGCTATGAATCTGCGAAGAGAACGAGGTGGCGGACATCGGGGCGAATACCGATCCGCTCTCCCGGTTGGTGTTCACAATGGCTGGGGACCAAAGCCTGAACCTTATCGCCGTTGTCGAGACGCAGGTTGTAGAGCACGTTGGCTCCGCGGAAATTTCTGCGAAGAACTTCGGCGGTCACTGGGCTGTCTTCGGTGTGGATGATGTCCTCCGGGCGGATCAGTATTTTGACTGCGCTGCCGCTGGGAAAATCAACGTTAAAGCTCCCCTGCAGGGGACCCAGCCCGGATTCGACGGTCCGGTCTTTTTTGACGGTTCCCGTGATTAAGGCGCCCTCTCCGACAAATTCGGCAATCCGTGGCGTCAAAGGCTCATGGTAAAGCTGATGGCTCCCGTCCCATTGCTGGATTTCACCGTTGTGCATGACCCCGATGCGGTCGGCTACGGCGAAGGCCTCATGCTGGTTGTGGGTGACGAACAGGGCGGTGGTACCGTTCTCTTTGAGGATGTCACGCACCTCCATCGACAGTCGTTCCCGCAGGGTGACGTCAAGATTGGAGAAAGGTTCGTCCATCAGCAGCAGTTGTGGTTTGGGAGCCAGGGCGCGGGCCAGGGCAACTCGTTGCTGCTGCCCGCCGGAGACCTCGTGGGGATACTTGCTGTGTTCGGCATAGAGTCCGACCAGCTCCAGCGCCTCCTGGATACGGTGGACACGTTCCACGTGGGAGAACTTTCGCAACCCAAAACCAACGTTATCCGCGATCGTCAGATGAGGGAACAGAGCGTAGTCCTGAAAGACCATGCCGATATTGCGCTTGGCCGGGGGGAGCGTGTTCTCGGGTGCGCTGACCGTCTTCCCGTTGAGTTTCACCGTTCCGTTTAGCAGCGGTTCGAAGCCGGCGATGATGCGCAGAACCGTCGTCTTACCACAACCGCTCTCGCCAAGCAGACAGCCGATCTCTCCCTGATTCAAGGTCAGCGACAGGTTGCGGACGACCAGATGCCGGTCGTAGGCCTGAGAAATATCATCAAGTTGTAGAACGATATCGTGATGTTGCGTCATGGTGTGCGCTCCTATTTGTCTGCACCCCGCATCAAAAGGACGATGGGAATCAGCCCGGTCAGCAGTAAGGTTAATGAGGGAAGGGCCGCGCGCTCCCATTCACCTTCCGAAGTCAGTTCGAAGATCTTTACCGCCAAAGTGTCCCAGCCAAACGGACGGGTCATTAGGGTAATCGGCATTTCTTTCATGACATCGACAAAGACCAGTGTCAGGGCGGTTAAGAGACCGCCGCGCAGCATGGGAAGATGGATCTTTGTCAGCAGTCGCAATCCGCGCAAGCCCATCAGTCGCGAAGCTTCGTCGATGTTGCCGGTGACCCGGTGCATGGCGCTGTCGATCGGTTTGAAGCCGGCAGCCATAAAGCGAACCAGGTAGGCGATCAGCATGACGGCGATGGTTCCCTGCAGCAGCGGTGGCAGTTCGATGCCGAACAGGCTGCGGGCCGTGTCGATGAGCAGGTTGTCGAGCCCGGCCAGCGGGATGAAGATGCCGACCGCCAGGACGGTTCCGGGCAGGGCGTAGCCGAGGGTGGCGAGTCGCACTAGATTGGACGTCAGGCGATCGCGATGGCGACGTCCGGCATAGGCGAGCAGCAGCGCGACGCTGGTGATGAGCAGGGCCGCGGCCAGTCCCAGGCCGAGGGAATGACCGAGCAGCTCAATGTAGCGTTTGTCGAACTCTTCACTGAAGATGTTCAGGGTCCAGATGAGTAACTGCAGAGCCGGAAGGAGAAAGGCGATCAGCAGAACCGACAGGGCATAGCCGGTGGCGGCGTAGCGTTTCCAGCCGTGCAGGTCGATTCGCTCGGCGCGGGCGGTGATGCGGCTCTGGGAGAAGCGCATCCGAGAGCGCATTCGTTGTTCGATGAGGATGAAGATAAACACCAGCACTACCAGCAGTGATGACAACTGGGCGGCGGCCGGCAAAGAGAAGAAACCGAACCAGGCCTTGTAGATGGCGGTGGTGAAGGTGTCGAAATTGAAGATCGACACGGCGCCGAAGTCGGCCATGGTTTCCATCAGGACCAGGGTCGCGCCACCGGCGATCCACGGGCGGGCCATCGGCAGGACCACCCGAAAGAAACCGCTGACTGGTGTGCAGCCGAGGCTCTCAGCCGCTTCCAGCCCGCGTTTTCCCTGGGTTTGGAAGGCGTTGCGCGCCAGCAGGTAGACGTAAGGATAGAGAGCCAGCGACATGACTATGACCACGCCGAAGGCTGAGCGGATATCGGGAACCCAGATCCCGTTGCCGAACCACTGACGTAACTGTGTTTGTACCGGTCCGGTAAAATCGAACAGGCCGAGAAAAACGAAGGCCAGCACGTAGGTCGGCATGGCGAGAGGTAGCAGCAACGCCCACGAAAAGATTTTCCGCCCGGGGAAATCGCAGGCACCGGTCAGCCAGGCCAGACTGACGCCGAGCAGCAGTGTTCCTGTACCGACACCGATGATCAGCTTCAAGCTGTTGAACAGCAGGGTGGCAAGGAGTGTTTCGCGCAGGTGCTGCCAAATGTCCCAGGCGGGATCGAGCCAGGCCAGGAGCAGAACCGAGAGGGGGACAATGATCAGAACCGCGACCAAGCCGGTCACGATCTGCCAGCCCGAAGGTTTAAGCAGCCGTGAGGTGGCTGCACGCGCAGCCACCCCACATTGTCTGATCGAGTCCGTCATCTTGAATTCTCCGGGGACGGGTTAGCGGTAACCGGCGCGATCCATCAACTTGATAGCGTCGCTTTGGAGGGCGCCGGCATCAGCCAGGTTCTGGTCGCTGGCTTTGAACGTGCCCCAGGCCTTAACGTATTCGTGAGCTTCGACATTGGGGTTGACCGGGTATTCCATGTTGGCGTCAGCGAACAGGTTCTGAGCCTTTTCAGAAGAGAGCCATTCGAGAAATTTGATGGCTGCTTCAGAATTCTTGGCGTATTTGGTGACGCCAGCCCCCGAAACGTTGACGTGGACACCGGTACTGTTCTGATTCGGCCAGTAGAGGGCCAACTTCAGGTCGGGATTTTTCTTCAGCAAGCGACCGAAGTAGTAGGTATTGACGATCGCCACATCGCCTTGACCGGCGAGGATGGCTTCCATTGTTTTGGTATCGTTGGAGAAGGGCGCTGCGGCCAGATTAGCAACCCAGGACTCAACGATTTCTGCGGCTTTTTTCTCGCCGTGCTCGGCGATCAGCATCGCCACCAGCGACTGATTGTAGACCTTTTTTGACGTTCTCAGCAGAAGGCGTTTGTTCCAGACGTCGTCCCCTAAGGCTTCATAGGTTGAAAGTTCTTCAGGTGTGACACGCTCAGTGCTGTAGACGATGGTTCGAGCCCGTAGCGATAAACCGAACCAGTTGTTGTTGGGGTCACGCAGATTGGCGGGGACATTGGCATTCAGAACGTTCGAATCCACCTTTTGAAGAACTCCTTCATTGGCGGCATGCCAGAGGTTGCCGGCGTCAACAGTGATCAGCAGGTCGGCGCGGGTGTTCTTGCCTTCCGCTTTAAGGCGCTGCAGCAATGGCCCGGCCTTGTCGGTCACGTAGGTAATTTCTGTGCCGGTTTCCTGGGTGTAGGCTTCAAAGAGCGGCTTAATCAGGTGTTCCTTGCGGGCTGAATAGACGACCAGTTCAGCGGCCAAAGCCTGGCCGATGGGGATGGCGAACATCAGAAGCAGCAGGAACAGGGCGGTTTTGCGCAGGTTTGACATGAGAGAAACTCCGTTTTTGTTGGTTGATAATGAAAACTGTTATCAATTAATACGAAAACCGACTTTTCTTGTCAAGAAAAAACGGACAAAGTCGTCTATTGAAAAAGCCTATTCTTATTTCAGAATGTTATTGCTGACGGCGGGTAATCGTCTTTTTGGGGATGCAACATTCTGAGATCATTATGATCTTAAAATAGAGAAACCTTCAGGGAGGCAGCTGTTGTCGCTCATGCCTGATAGGCCGACAGGGTGAATTAAAAGTACCAGCGCAGCAGCATTCCTCCGCTATCACCCTGTGCGCCGAATTCGGACCGGGGCACGGGGATTGTCCCGAACTGGAGGTCAGGCTTTCTCCCGCTGTTATGGCTGTAGTAAAGATCGAGGCTGAGGTTGTCGTCCAGCGATACCTGGAGTCGTGGCCTCATCAGTGACGAATCGTCATCGAGGTTATGGATGATGAGGCTGGAGAGGGACAGCAGAGGATGGACCTCCCATGAGGGCGCTATCAGCAGGTACTGCTGGCCGACAAGAGATGAAAGCCCTTCTGTGTGGGTCGCCGCCGTGGCCGCATCGAGATAATCTTCGGGTTGGTCGGTTCCGGCGCCGTTATAGAGATACTCGGTCAACAGGACGATGCCGCTGTCGAAACGATACCAGAGTTCGACGGCTCCGATCTCAAACCTGTGGTGCAGATCTCCGTCCACGCTATCGGTGTTTTTTCCCTTGTAGTGACTGAGTTCCAGCTTGACTCCGAGGGGCCCGAGGTTGCCGGCGATTCCGAATCCGAGCATGGCACGATCACGCAGGGTACCGCCGATCGCTAAAAAATCGGTGGCGACGCGGTTGTCTGAAAAGGTGATCAGGTAGCTGTTGTCCTGTTCTTCTGGTCCGAACACGGCTGTTGCGCCGATCTGCCCGCCCAGCCCGAAGTAGTGGACTCCGTGGATGGCATCGACCCCGGCGCGGATGTCGCTGTCGAGAACATCGGGGGCAAATGGGGCGACGACGTCGAGGGGTGAGACGGTGGCGATCCGGCCGAAACCGATCGCTTGTCGTCCGATCGATACGTCACCATTCTTGCTGCGGGCGGTCAGGTTGAGGCGATCGATCGACAGTCGATTAGACCAGTTGTGATTCTTTTGCCAGTTCTTTTCCAGATCGACGTAGCGGTTCGGTGATTGCCCGGCAAGGGTAACCTGCTCCGTGAGGTCACTGTAGGACAGTTGATTGTCAAGGGCCGATTCAAGTTCCAGTCGCGGGGTTGGGGTTGCGTTCACCTCGACCCTCTGACTGGCGGCGATGAGAGTTCCGGTGCTCTCTTTCCCTACCGGCCCGTTCTGATAGCTGAGTCCCAGCAGTTTGAGGTGTCCGCCGATGACCGTTTGCTCCGCAGAAAAAGCTTTAGCCGGCTGGACCAGTAGCAACAGCAGCGATATGCAGAGTACCGCCCGGGGCAAAATCATAGGCTGTCCGGTGTGCTGCTGTCCTCTTCGAGGCGGCCATCCCGCAGGCGGATAACGCGCGCGGCATGGGCGATGACCAGCGGATCGTGTGAGCTGAACAGAAACGTCATTCCCTTGTCGCGATTCAGGCCGCGCATCAGTTCCAGCAGGTCTTCGGCGGTGCGCGAGTCGAGGTTAGCCGTCGGCTCGTCGGCAAGAATGACGGCTGGCTGTGGAGCGATCGCCCTGGCAATGGCGACCCGCTGCTGTTGCCCGCCGGAGAGATCGTTGGGGCGGCGGTCTTCGAGCCCGCCAATGCCGAGTTCGGTAAACAGCTTTTCGATTTGGCGGCGTCTCAGTTGTGCCGGAATCCCTTGCAACATGAGGATGAATTCGGCGTTTTCGGCGGCGGTCAGGACCGGGATCAGGTTGTAAGACTGGAAGATGAAGCCGATCCGTTGCAGGCGGAAGTCGGCCCGTTCTTTAGCGGTCATCTGTTGGTAGTTTTCCCCGGCGACGGTAACTGTTCCTTCCGTTGCACTGTCAAGAGCGCCGACGATATTGAGGACTGTTGTCTTTCCGCTGCCCGAGGGTCCGGCGAGGACGGCGAATTCTCTGCGGTTGATCGTCAGATTCAGGGCGTCAACGGCGACGATCTGCTGACTGCCGATGGGGTAGATCTTGCTTATATTGCGGAGAGTGATCAGGGCCATATCGCCTCAACAGTTTTTAGTGTTAGTGGTGGCGCATTGCGGTTGCCGGAGCGGTCCGTGCCGCTTTGTTCGCCGGATAGAGAGCGGCGATGACCGCTAAAATCAGAACATAGATCGACATCTTGCCCATGTAGACCAGATCCCACCCGGCGCGCATGACCGGATCAAACACGACGCCACCGAACTCCATTGTCTCAGGGACAAAATCGCGCAGATCGATACCGACATCGACCAGATACCAGGTCACCAGTGTGCCGAGGATGTTGCCGAACAGCATCGCGATCAGGCCGATGAGAAACGCCTCTGACATCACCATGATCCGCAATTTTGCCGGCGACGCCCCGACGGCGAGGATGACGCCGAATTCACGGATCCGCTCCATCACCGACATCAGCAGGGTGTTGATGACGCCGATAGTGACGATCAGAACGATAATGAGAAAAATAAACTTCTGGCTGGCGTAGTCCAGCTTGATCGCGTTGGACAGGTTTTCCATCGCCACCTCCCAGCTGACCACATTGAGGCCTGCACCCGGCGGGATCAGTGCAGCGATTTCGGTCGTGAGCTGATCTTCCAGATCGGGATGGTCGAGGATGATGGCCAGCTCGTGGATTGCGTTGGGATGAGCGGCCATCGCTGCGGCTCGCTGCCGACCGACCATGACCAGCGAACTGTCGACAGCGCGGATCCCGGAAGAGACCACCCCCCTGATGCGGAACAGTTCATTCGTCAGCGTTCCATTCTCACCCCGGCTGGTGACGACAAACTTATTGCCGATGTTCAGTTTGAGTTCGGTCAGCAGGCGGCTGCCGATCAAGGCATCACGACCATCGAGGGTGCGGATCACCTCCGGCGCTGCGATATTTTTCAGGAGCGGGTTGATGTCGTTTTCGCGTGCCGGGTCGATGCCGGTCAGCAGAATGCCGCGGCTCTCGCGACTCGACTGCGCCAGTCCCGGCAGGTAGACGCGGGGTAAAGTGGCCCTGACGCCGGGCAGCGCAGAAATTTTATGATCGAGGTCTTCCTTGTCCCAGAACAGGCGATCATCCCGGGACGAGACGTAGTCTCCCCGGTAGACGGCGATGTGCCCCGATCCGGAGCGTACGCCGCTGTCGACCATCTGAGCATAGACGCCAAAGGACAGGTTGTGAAAGGCCTGTACCAGCATCAGGCTGACGCTGATCGCGATCAGAGTGATGAGTGTGCGGCGTCGATTGCGCCAGATATTTCGCCAGGCCAGAATCAACATGTCAGTCCTCATGGATGGCGGTAGCCGGTTGCAGTTTTGCCGCGCGCCGGGCTGGAAAAACCCCCGCCAGAACCGCGATTATCAGCAGCAGATAGGCTGGATCTACAAAGTTCCGCAATTCAAAGATGGCTTTGAGCCGTGGCTGAATGGTGCCGCCCGCGTAGGTAACCGGACTGATCCAGGCAGAGAGATCGATGCCGACCTGTGTCATGTAGAGACTCAGTCCGAAGCCGCATAGCAGGCCGAAGGCAGTCCCGATCAGGCCGAGCAGGAAGGATTCAAGCAGAACCATCTGCCTGATTTGCCGGGGTTGTACGCCGAGCGCCATCAGGATGCCGAATTCGCGGCTTCGTTCCATCACTGACATGAAGATGGTGTTAAGAATCCCGAGACCGGTGGCAAAGTAAAGGATAATGACAAAGATCAGCCGACTGACGTCGAAGGATGCGATCGCTTCGCGCATCTCCGGCAGCAGTTGCCCCCAGTCGGTGACAGCGAGTTCTTGCGGTAGGGTCGATGCAAGATGTGATTTGTACTCTGTGGCGCGCAGCGGGTCATCGACGGCCACCGCAATTTCATGGAGTTTGCCGTCGATGGACATCACTGACTGCAGCCATCGCTGTGGCACCAGAATCAGATTGTTGTCGTGGCTGCTGTGTCCGGTGCGGAAGAGGCCACTGACGGTGAGCAGGTCGTTGCCGATCGATCCGTCCGCGGCCTGGGTGACGAAGATTATCTCATCCCCGGTGGACACCCCCAGTTTTTTTGCCAGGCTCACGCCGAGGATTGCCCCGGACTCTGAATCGTTATTTAGGTAGCTTCCTGAGACCAGGTGTTCATGCAGGTTGGTGACAGTTTTTTCTCGGGCGGGCTGGATGCCGAGCAGTTCGGCGGGATAGCTGTTCTCTTCGTGTGACACCAGACCGAAGCCGCGCAGCCGTGGACTGGCCCCGACGACGATTCTTTTCTCTGTCAGGGTGTGAAGTTGCTGTGGGTCGACTCTGAAGTTTTTGTACATGTCACGATCATCGAGGTAACCGGGTGCGGTGATCACTAGGTGGCCGTGGTATTGTCCGGTGGTCGAAGCAAGAATGTCCACCAGCATGCCCGAAAAGACCCCGAGCGACAGGGTCAGCAGCGCCAGCGAGATAACCATCGCCGACAGCGTCAGCAGGGTGCGGCGCCGATTGCGCCAGAGATTGCGTGATGCGAGGCGTAGGACCATCATTTATCGTTTCAGGTTGCGCAGTGAAAAGAAATCGGTGCCGATGCCGATATCAAAATCGATGTCGGTGTAGTGAATCAGGGTTCGCTCCTCCGGCGTGTCCACCGGTTGGATGGTCATTTTAAGTGGGATGGTCCGTCCATCGATCTCGGTGACGTCACTGAAGATCATGTCACGCACCTTGATCATTTCCTCGTCAAAATAGGCGACGGTGCCGGGGACCTCCTGCGGTCGCAGGATTTCGTAGACGATCTTGCCCCAGACCACTGCTGCATCGGGCTTGGGGATACATTCGATCAGATAGTGTTGCGGGGTCTCTTCGATCAGGGCAAAACTGTAATCTTCCTCGATCTTATTCGCCTTGACCAGATCGTCGTTGGTGATGTGGCTTCCCATCCATGCGCCGCCCATCATCGACGGCGGCACCTTGATCACCCGGTTGACCTTGGGCAGATAGTTCCAGACCTCTTTGTCCACTTTGAGGGTGGCGACATCCCGTTCCTTGGCCGGTTCGATGATCTTCACCAGAAAGTGATCGCGGCCGACCGACCAGGCATCCATGGTCAGGGACCGTTCCCAGTGCGCCGAACGGATGTTCATCGACATGCGCGATTTAGAAGAAAGCCCCATGTACTGTTCTTCGACCTTGCGGACCAGTTTTTTGAGGTCGAGTGACCAGGCTGTGTGGGGCATAAGAAGATTGAGAATAATCAGTAGCAGGAGACTTCGCATCTGGACCTCCCGATGTGGCGTGATGCGTTTTTTGCAAGTATATCTCAGCTGCGCCCGTTCTGTTTGAGAGTGTGTTTAGCGTCCGTGTCGACAGTGGGGCAACCCTGGATCCGCAGTGGAGGTTCGAGGTGACTGCTTTTCAGCAGTGTGGCCGGCAAGCACCTCGTTGGTGGGCCCGTCTGCGGTGATCTGCCCTCTGTGAAGAACAAGGCTGTCGCCGTCGAGGAGCTGCCGGTGTGGCTGAGCTGTGCAGCAGCGATGACAGCCTGTCTGTCGTGTGTCACAGCGAACGGTTGCGGGCAACAAAGATGGCGAAATCGCTCTGTTTTGCTGTTTTTTATCCACAGGTTGATCACATTATTCTCACAATATATTGTGTTTTGAATGAAATATTATCGCTAGATATAGTGTTTTTGTTCTTCATTAGCCCCACGGATTGTGCTACTGTTCTGACCGCTTCTTTGTAACTATTTTATCGGGACCACCGCATCGATGACCGGTGGTAGCACGCAATACAGGAGGGCGAAAATGATAGAATTTATCCGCAAACGTGACGGGCGGCTGGCTCCTTTTGAAGAGGATAAGATCGCCGGAGCCATCATCAAAGCGGTTAAGGCGGTCGGTGGCGAAGATATGGAAAAGGCCACCGATATTACCCGTCAGGTTTGTGGCATCCTTGCGGTTCTCTACAAGGACGGCCGTGTTCCCACAGTCGAAAACGTTCAGGATCTGGTCGAAAAGATTCTGATCGAAAACGGCCACGCCAAGGTGGCCAAGTGCTACATCCTCTACCGGAAGCAGCACGAAGCCCTCCGCGAAACCCGCGAGTTCATGAAACAGTCGATCGAAGCGATCGATTCCTACCTGGTGCAGGAAGACTGGCGAGTCAACGAGAACGCCAACATGGGCTATTCACTGCAGGGCCTGAACAATCATATCGCGTCCAATATCTCCAGCAACTACTGGTTGAACAAGATCTACCCGGAAGATGTGGCCGATGCTCATCGTGAGGGGGCGTATCATATCCACGATCTCGGCATGCTGTCGGTCTACTGCTGCGGCTGGGACCTCAAAGACCTGCTGCTGAAGGGCTTCACCGGCGCGTACGGCAAGGTGCAGAGTGCCCCGGCCAAGCATTTCCGTACCGCTCTCGGTCAGGTCGTCAACTTTTTCTACACCCTGCAGGGTGAAGCGGCCGGTGCGCAGGCCTTTGCCAATTTTGACACCCTGCTGGCGCCGTTTATCCACTACGATGAGCTCAGCTATGACGACGTCCGGCAGTCGATGCAGGAATTTGTCTTCAATATGAACGTGCCGACCCGGGTCGGCTTCCAGACGCCATTCACCAACATCACGATGGACATGATGGTGCCGTCGAATATGGCCAATGAAGCGGTGGTGATCGGTGGTGAGCTTCAGGATCGCACCTATGGAGAGTTTCAGAACGAGATGGACCTGCTCAATCGTGCCTTCTGCGAAGTGATGATGGCAGGCGATTCTTCGGGGCGGATCTTTTCCTTTCCGATCCCGACCTACAATATCACCCAGGGCTTCGATTGGGAGAGCTCCCGCTTCGAGCCGATCTGGGAGATGACCGCCAGATACGGCATCCCCTACTTCAGCAACTTTATTAACTCGGATATGGACCCCGAGGACGCGCGTTCGATGTGCTGTAGGTTACGTCTCGACAACCGTGAACTGCGACGGCGCGGCGGCGGCCTGTTCGGTTCCAATCCTCTGACCGGGTCGATCGGCGTGGTGACCCTGAACCTGCCCCGGGCGGCGTATCAGGCCGATAATAAAAGCGAATTCTTCGCCCAGATCAGTCATCTGATGCGCCTTGCCTTTCAATCGCTGGAGCTCAAACGCAAGCAGCTGGAGCGCTTCACCGAAGAGGGACTGTACCCTTACAGTCGGTATTATCTGGGTGCGATCCGTGAGCGCAGCGGCAGCTTCTGGGATAACCATTTTTCAACAATCGGTCTGATCGGCATGAACGAAGCCTGTCTCAATATGCTGGGAGAGGGGATCGAAACAGACAACGGTCAGGCCCTGGCGACCGAGACCCTCGATTTTATGCGTCAGCAGCTCGAAGTGTTTCAGGAAGAGACCGGTCACCTCTACAATCTCGAAGCCACCCCCGGCGAGGGAACCAGCTATCGGCTGGCCAATCGCGACCGGGCCCGCTTCCCTGACATCCAGACCGCTGGAACCGAAGAGCCGTACTATACCAATTCCACCCAGCTGCCGGTCGGCACCACAGAAGATATCTTTGCTGCCCTGTCTCATCAGGACGGATTGCAGACGCTCTACACCGGCGGTACCGTGTTCCACGGGTTCCTCGGTGAGCGCCTTGACGATTGGACCAGCGCCCGTCTGCTGGTGCGCAGGATCGCCGAAAACTTCCACCTGCCCTACTTTACCATCAGCCCGACATTTACCATCTGTCCGGTTCATGGTTACATCAGTGGGGAACATTTTGCCTGCCCGCACCATCAGGACGGTAAGGCTGCCTGATGCCTTGATCGCCAGCAGGTACGAACCGATGATGAAAAGGAATGAAAATGGCAACCAAGTGTGATGCTAAGACTGAGGTGTATTCGAGGGTGTGCGGGTTCTTTCGCCCCGTTCAGCAGTGGAATCGTGGCAAAAAAGAGGAGTTCAAGGATCGCTCCGAATACGTCGTTGCGAAGGACAAGAGCGAGCAATAGGCGCGACCATCGATGAAGATCAAAGGTTTTCAGGGGACCAGCCTGCTTGATTTCCCGGGCCGGCTGGCGGCTCTGGTTTTTACCGGCGGCTGTAACCTCGCCTGTCCCTATTGCCATAATCCCGGACTGGTCCTTGAACCGGATCAGTATCCCGACTATCCCCTTGCGGATCTCTTCGACGATCTGCGCAGTCGTGCCGGGTTCATCGACGGGATCGTTATCTCCGGCGGTGAACCGACCCTCGATCCTGGTCTGTCTGACTTTCTGGCACGACTGAAAGAGATGGAACTCGAGGTGAAGCTCGATACCAACGGCTTGCGCCCTGATGTCTTACGTCCGCTTCTCGAAAAAAATCAGGTTGATTATCTCGCTATCGATCTTAAAACCGCCCTTGACAGGTATTCTGAACTCGACAGCCACCCCGTCGATGTCGCCCCATTAGTGGACACCATCGCCCTGACAAGAACCTTTGATGTCGCAACGGAATTTCGAACGACCTGTGTGCCGGGTTTGGTCGAAGTCGACGATATCCACGCCATGGGGACTGCCATTAAAGGGGCCGATCTGTGGGTACTGCAACAGTTCGTACCTGATCATTCCCTCGATGAAAACCTTCATGAAGTCTCTCCGCACTCTGCTGAGGTATTGCAGGGGTTCGTCCGGTCGGCGGAAGGATACGTAGAGAACCTCACTCTTCGTGGTGTGTAAGTACTCAGAAAATAAGACGAAAAACTGTAAAGGCCACCTCGATCGAGGTGGCCTTTTGACGTTGGCGTGGTTATGCAGCAGTCCTTCGCAATTAAAGGTAGGGTTTGCCTTTGGGGCCAAGTGTGAAGGTTTTAGAGGCGCTGTCGAAATAGATAGCTCCCTGGTAGTAATCGATCAGGCTCTGTGAAACCAAGGCTTCCTGCTCATCTACAGTGATTATGTAGTAATAATGGGTCAGGTCATAATTGTTCTTGTTCGCTTTTTCCATGTTTTTTCGATATGGCCTGAAATCCTTAACCGCCGTGAATGCTTCTTTAGCCCCTTTTTTAGCCGCTTTTTTTGCAACGTTCTCGGCAAGCTCTGAAACTTCGGGGCAAACAAAAGCTGTCACTTCGGCAGCTACTGCGACGGCAAATTCCGCTGCTGCGATTTCCATTTCAAAATCATATTTTTTCAGGGCGTTAATAAAATCCTGCGTTAAAAGATAGCGTCGATACGGAACCCTTATCTCCGCATAGTAGTCAGAGAACACGCCGCCTCTGTCTTGCGTCTGAAATGTTTTTCCAGCATTTTCTTTTTTCGACACCAGTTTGTCATTGGTCCAAGATTTCTTTCGACTCCACTCCAGCTTGGTCAGCGTCGAGCTGTTCACGCCTTTTTTAAGTTCTTTTCGTTTGACTTCAACTTTTATATCCAGTGGCCGATCGGTGTAGATATACAGACTTTCATGGGTTTCGAAGTTATGCTTCAGGTCATAGTAGTGGGTTTTTCTCTCCGCCTCGGTCATCGCAAAAACATTCGAGTAGACACCAATCAACATGAGTAGCAATAGCAGTCTTTTCATTGAATCCTCCTGTTTTGGTCAGGCTTATGTACATAAAATGAGGCGAGCTCAACTGTCCGAGTCGTCTTCAGGGTCTGTTTCTGATGAGGCTTCTGGTGCGTCTGAAGAATTTGATCCATCTGAAAGGTTTGAATTGCTGGTGGTAAGCTTACTGTCGAGCGCTTTTGCCCCGCTGCTGGTTTGATTTGCTGACGTCTGATTTACCGAATTCAGAAACATGCGGTAGATTTTAAAGGTCAGTTCTTTATCTGCGTTCAGGTTTGCGCTCATCTCACAAGCTCGATAGAGAAGTTCGCTGGTAATGAGTACTTCGGGGTTCATGCCGCCCAGAGACAGTGCCCCGGATGAGACTCCTTCTCCAATGCTCTTTGAGGCCGCAGATCCGACGCCACTGAGGTTCAGGTTTTCTTGGCGAGTTTTTACCGCGTCGGTGATGTTTTCTTTGCAAATCCAAAGGCCAGGTTTGGCTTCTTTAATATAGGAAGCCAGCCGGGTTGAGTTGTGAGTAATGACCTGAACCGCTCCCTGGTCAATGAGTGCTGGTTGTGAAATGCCGGCTGTACACCCTGACATCATTACGGAGCCAGCAATGATGATGCTCGCAACAATGAGAAAGAATTTGTTGGGGATCATGTTTTTCTCCAGGCAGATAGGATGTTTCTGAGAATAAAGGAGTATAATTTAAGAATATTAATAAAGTGTCTGGATAATTTTATCAAGTAAATTGGGTGGAAAAGGGAAGAAAACTACATTTTTTGTGGGGTTATGCCGCGACTTGAAGTTTTATAATGTGCTGACCTGGTAAACAGAGTCGCTTGCTTAGAGACAAAAAGCCGCTGTCGGTTGGACAACGGCTTCAGTGTGCGCGGTGCGTACTTGTGTTTGGAGTCTAGTCTTCCAGGCTCAGGTGATCTTCTTCAATTTCAACCAGGGCGCTGAAGACTTGTTTGGCGCGAGGAGTCGTTGCTGCTTCAGCGAATTTACTGTAAGAGCCGATGGCAATCTCTTCGCGGCGATGGCTTTCCTGAATATTGACTTCACCGTCAGCGCTTGCTTCAACGTCATGCAGCTCAGGTTTGGTGACTTTGAGGTGTTTGGCGAAGATGCTGGCGTGTTCAGATTCAACTTTCATCAACGCTTTGAAGAGAGATTTGTAGAAATCGTTTGTTGCAGCTGCTGAAGCGGCTTTGTAGAAACTTGCGTTACCGATTTCGATGTCGAGGGCAGCGCGGAAGTTGTCCTGCTCGGCTGCGGTAAAGTTATGCTCCTGAGTAAAGGGGCTCACATAGTCTCTGCCGTCGATGAAATAATGCTGCTTGGCTCCGCAATACGGACAATTGACGGGGGGGTGATCCCCCAGGTACGGGTCGCCGCAAATCTGACATTTGTACAGTTTGTAGTCCTTCATGGGAATGGCTCCTCCTGAATTGAATTGGTTGGCTACGTTCATACCATGCTCAGGCATGCCGTCAAAACAGAAAAAGCGACCGCAGAGGGTCGCTTTTCGATAAACTCAGGAAAATGGTCGGGGCGAGAGGATTTGAACCTCCGACCCCCTCGT
>PKUC01000056.1 GCA_002868865.1 Desulfuromonas sp.
AAGAAGTTCACCCTGCAGGTTGCGCCTGAGGATTGCACCGGTTGCGGCGCTTGTGTTCACAACTGCCCGGCCAAGAGCAAGACCGAAGAAGGTGTCAAGGCGATCAACATGGTCGAGCAGGTTCCACTGCGTGTGACTGAAGCAGAGAACTTCGAGTTCTTCGTTGCCTTGCCCGATCCGGACGAGAGCCTGTTCAACCGTGCGACCGTCAAAGGCAGCCAGTTCCTGCCGCCGATGTTCGAGTTTTCCGGCGCCTGTGTCGGATGTGGTGAGACCCCATTCGTCAAGCTCTGTTCGCAGCTGTTCGGTGATCGCATGATGGTCGCTAACGCAACCGGCTGCATGTCGATCTGTGGCGGAAACCTGCCGACCACTCCGTGGAGCACCCGTAAAGATGGTCGTGGACCGACCTGGAGTAACTCGTTGTTTGAGGATAACGCTGAGTTCGGTTTCGGCATGCGTCTGGCTGTCGACAAGACAGCCGAGTATGCAAAAGAGCTGCTGACCAGCAATGTCGATTGTGGCTGTAAAGCCTGTGGTGGAACTGCTGATCTGAAGAAAGAAATCCTCGCTTCGGTGCAGGATTCTCAGCCTGAGATCGAAGCTCAGCGTGGCCGCGTGGCTGAACTGAAGAAGGTTCTCGCTGCCTGTACCCATGAAACCGCCAAGCCGCTGTCAGTCGATGCTGACTACTTGGTTGTCAAGTCGGTCTGGATGCATGGTGGTGACGGCTGGGCCTACGATATCGGTTACGGCGGACTCGATCACGTCCTCGCTTCCGGTGAGAACGTCAATGTTCTGGTCCTCGATACCGAGGTATACTCCAATACCGGTGGTCAGGCATCCAAGGCGACTCCCATCGGTGCGGTTGCTCAGTTTGCGGCCGGTGGTAAGGTGATGCCAAAGAAAGACCTGTCGATGATCGCCATGACCTATGGCAATATCTATGTGGCCCGGGTCTCGCTGGCCAACCCGGCCCAGTGCGTCAAGGCGTTCCTCGAAGCGGATGCTTTCGACGGTCCCTCCTTGGTCATCGCTTACAGCCACTGTATCGCTCACGGTATCAACATGACCACCGCGGTCGATAACTGTAAAGATGCTGTCAACTGTGGCTACTGGCCGCTGTTCCGCTACGATCCCCGTCTGGCCGAAGAAGGCAAGAACCCTCTGCAGCTCGACAGCAAGGATCCGAGCATCGGCTTCGATGAGTTTGCCGGCAAGCAGAATCGTTTCCGTGTTTTGAAAAAGACCAACCCGGAAAATGCAGATGCGCTGATGGAGGCATCCGCCAAGGATGCCGCGACCCGCTACGATCTGTACAAAAAGCTTGCTGAATTGCAGTCGGATTGTGGTCAGTAATTACTTGACCAGATAGACGAGTAAAAAGCTCCCGGCGCAGATTGTGCCGGGAGCTTTTTTTAAGCCCGCAACCCCACCGTTACGAGTTTTTTCTAACAATGGCATTTCACGCCCCGGACGGGGGAAAGCGTTTGACTTGTTTGTGTGGGTATGTTAAACGGGTTGACCAGTTTTGAACGGCAGGAGAGTGGAGCACATGATCATGACATCTGCGGCAGCGCGAGCGACCCGGGCAAACAACAATCGCCCGACTGTCCGTCACCCACAAGGGTGAAGCCGCTTTTCTGCGTACGTTAAATGCTTGAGGCCATGGACAGTTAAAGTCCATGGCCTTTTTATTTCGCAATGTGATCGGGAGAAGAGAGATGCGTAACAATATTGTTCATATCGGTGCCGGCGAGTTGACCTACGAGATTCGGGCGATCGTCGATATTGCCGAAAAGCTCAACCGCCTGGGGATTAAAACCAACATGGAGAATATCGGCGATCCGATCGCCAAGGGGGAGAAAATCCCCGAGTGGATGAAGAAGATCGTCGCCGATCTGGCGATGCAGGACTGCTCCTATGGGTATTGCGCCACCAAGGGTTTGCTGAGAACCCGCGAGTTTCTGGCGGAGCGTACCAATCAGCGCGGCGGCGTGCAGATCTGTGCCGAAGACATCATCTTCTTTAACGGTCTGGGGGATGCGATTCAGAAGGTTTACGGCCTGCTGAGGCGTGAAGCCCGGGTGATCGGCCCGTCTCCGACCTATTCGACCCACTCTTCAGCCGAAGGTGCGCACGCCGGGCAGGCGCCGGTCACCTACCGGCTCGATCCGAACAACCACTGGTACCCTGACTTAGACGATCTGCGCCTGTCGATCAAATACAATCCGACGATTTCAGGGATACTGATCATCAACCCCGACAATCCAACCGGGGCGGTTTACCCGGAACATATCCTCCGTGAAATCATTGCCATCGCCCGTGAATACGATCTATTTGTGATCTGCGACGAGATCTACAACAAGATTGTCTATAATGGACAGAAGACCAGGCCGATTTCTGACCTGATCGGTGATGTCCCGGCGATCTCGATGAAGGGGATCAGCAAGGAGGTTCCGTGGCCCGGGTCGCGTTGCGGATGGATCGAGGTGTACAATGCGGACAAGGACGAGATGTTCAACCGTTACATCCAGAGCATCCTTAACTCAAAAATGGTCGAAGTCTGTTCAACGACACTGCCGCAGAAAGCGATTCCTCATATTCTCAGTCATCCCCAGTACGATGACTATCTGCAGCAGCGCATTGCTCGCTATGAACGGTTTTCAAAGATTGCTTACGACCTGCTTAAGGCGGTGCCCGGCCTTAAGGTGAATCGGACCAACGGCTCGTTCTATATGAGTGTGGTGTTCGAGCGGGAGCGGTTGCATGGCAAGCAGTTCCTGCCGATTGAAAATGCCGATGTGAAGTCGATGGTCGAAGAGCTGGTTGACAAACCGGGGGTGACCCTTGATAAGCGCTTCGTCTATTATCTGCTGGCATCGACCGGGATCTGTACCGTGCCGATTTCGTCCTTTTGTACCGAAGAGAGAGGCTTCCGCATCACCTTTCTGGAACAGGACGAGCAGGAGTTTACCCAGATTTTCGAGACGATCGCTGAAAGTGTCACGGCGTACCTGCATTCCTGAACTCTACGGCACCCAAGCCAAGGAACATCATTTCTATGACTGATACCTTAACCTCCCGGGAGGACTTACGTTCTTTTCTGGCGCGGGGCGCCAAACCTCAGCAGGACTGGGGGGTAGGTCTTGAAGTCGAAAAACTGATCGTCGATTGCAATACTGGTGAAGCCGCGTCGTACGAACGGATCCGCGCGCTGCTGGCGCACCTGGAAGGGACGCTGGGGTGGGAAGGGCTGTACGACGGCGAATTTCTGGTCGGTCTGACCGGCAAAAAGTCATCCGTTACCCTTGAGCCGGGGGGGCAGCTGGAGCTGTCCGGGCGCTTGTGTCGCGATATCCACTGCAGCCAGCGCGACTACGATCGTTATGTCGGCCAGATCGTTACAGCAGGCCGGCCGCTTGGCCTCTGCTTTCTGGGTCTGGGGGCGCAGCCGTTTACGGGGCTTGGCGAGATCGGGTGGTTGCCCAAGCGACGCTACGGGGTGATGGGGCCGTACATGTCCCGCACCGGCGATATGGGCCAGCGGATGATGAAGCAGACCGCGGGGATTCAGGTCAATCTCGATTTTTCCGATGAGGCGGATTGTGTCCGCAAGGTGCGCCTGTCACAGCTGTTAACACCGGTATTTTACACGCTGTTTGCCAACTCTCCGATTCTCGAGGACCGGCCCAGCGGTTTTCTGTCGGTGCGCGGCGAAATCTGGTCCCGTACCGACCCCGATCGCTGTGGCCTTATCCCTCAGCTGCTCAGAGTCGGCGCAGGTTTTGATGATTATATCGAGTATGCCCTCGACGTCCCGCTCTATTTTCTGCAGCGTGATCGACAGTTGATCGATATGACCGAACGGCCGCTGACGTTTCGGCAGTATCTGAACGACGGCTACCTCGATTTTCGGGCGACACTGAGTGACTGGGACCTGCATCTGTCTACCCTGTTTCCGGAGGTTCGCCTGCGTCCGCAGATTGAGATCCGCACCGCGGACAGCCTTCCGCAGCATATGGCAACATCGGTGGCCGCGCTGGCTAAAGGACTCCTCTATGATGCCGAGGCGTTGGACCGGGTCGAAGGGCTGTTCGGCGGCTTGAGTGAACAGGAATTTGTGACCCTCTACCGGCGATCCTGGACTTCGGGGCTGAAAACACCATTCCTGGGTGGCCAGCTGAGTGAAGCGGCTGCCGTGCTGGTTGACGAGGCTCGTTCTAGCCTGCGGCGTCAGTACGCGGCAGGCCTCAGTGATTCTGATGAAAGCCATTTTCTCGATCCGTTGTCCGGGATGCTGGCAGGCGGCGAGTCTCTGGCCGAACGCCTCCTGAAACAGTGGTCGGGGTCCCGTCTGGACAAGCTGGCGCTACTGTTTCGTCACTGTGGTTACGGCCCCCCACTCTCCTGAGAAAAAATCTGTTCTGCGGCTTAAATCCCCTTGTTTTTTCACCCTGTACCTGTTTGAATGTGGCAGTTTTAGCGACCCACACAATGGAGAAGAATACAGATGTCACGCAATGTTTTCACAGATCCGCTGGTTAAAGAATCTGTCGATACGATCCGCCTGCTTGCCGCCGATGCCGTTGAAAAGGCCAAGTCTGGTCATCCCGGCACGCCCATGGAAGCGGCTCCGATCGCCTACCTGCTCTATATGAAGCATCTGCGCCACAATCCGGCCAACCCCGACTGGGCCGGACGGGATCGTTTTATCCTGTCGTGCGGACACGCTTCGGCCCTGATCTACAGCATGCTGCATCTGACGGGATACGATCTTTCCCTTGATGACATCAAAGATTTTCGCCAGTTCGGCAGTAAAACCGCAGGCCATCCTGAGTTTGCACATACCCCCGGGATTGAAACCACCACCGGCCCGCTGGGTCAGGGGGTCGCCGTGGCTGTCGGCATGGCGATGGGCGGACAGTACTTGGCCCAGAACGTTGATGCCGAGCTGTTCGATTACCGTACCTGGGTTATCTGTTCCGATGGCGACCTGATGGAAGGTGTCTCGGCCGAAGCTGCGTCGCTGGCTGGTCACTTGCGCCTTGGTCAGCTCAATTACGTTTATCTCGACAACAAGATCACCATCGAGGGCGATACCGCGCTGGCGTTTACTGAGGATGTCGGTGCCCGCTATCTCGCGTACGGTTGGCATGTCGAGCGTGTCGAAGGTGAGAACATGGCGGAGATTGACGCCGCCATGGAGCGCGCCAAGACCGATCCTCGACCCTCCCTGATTGTCGCACGAACCCATATCGGTCTGGGTGCGCCAAATAAGCAGGATACCCACGATGCGCACGGCGCACCCCTCGGTGCCGAGGAGCTGGCCTTGACCAAGCAGGGCTTTGGCCGTGATCCGCAACAGTCCTTTGTCGTACCGGTCGAAGTTGCAGAGCATATGGGTGGCTGCCGAACCAGAGGCGCAGAGCTCGAAGCGGCCTGGCAGCAGCAATTTGTCACCAAAAAGGGCAACGCTGCTGTCGCTGGATGGTTTGCTGTCTCCTGCGGTGATCTGCCGGCGGGATGGGACGCCAAGCTGCCACGCTTTGAGGCGGGCGACAATAAGGCGACCCGTCAGGCCAGCGGCGCAGCGATTCAGGGGCTGGCCGAACAGGTGCCGCTGCTGATCGGTGGCTCGGCTGATCTAGCCCCATCGAACAACACCGAAATCAAAACCGAACAGTCCTGGCTGCCGGGCCGCAGTGGTCGCAATATTCATTACGGAATTCGCGAGCACGCGATGGGCTCGATCATGAACGGTCTCTGTCATACTCCGGGCCTGATTCCGTTTGCCGGAACCTTCTTTGTCTTTGCCGATTACATGCGTCCCGCCATGCGGATGGCAGCACTGATGGGTCTGGCGCCCATTTATGTCTTGACCCACGATTCGATCGGGCTCGGTGAGGACGGACCGACTCATCAGCCGGTGGAGCACCTCGCATCTCTGCGCGCGATGCCGAATATGACGGTGATCCGCCCGGCGGATGCCAACGAAACTGTTGAAGCCTGGAAGGCGGCGCTGAACAACCGCAAGGGACCGACCTGCCTTGTGCTCACCCGTCAGGGCCTGCCGACGGTTGATCGTGAAGTGTTCGGTGCCGCTGATGGCGTACAGCACGGCGGTTACGTGCTGGCGAAAGAGGACGGCGCTTTACAGGTCATTCTTATCGCCAGCGGCTCAGAGGTTCAGCACGCCATGGCGGCACGTGACACTCTTCAGGCCGATGGGATCGGCACCAGGGTTGTTTCTCTGCCGAGCTGGGAGCTGTTTGACGCCCAGGACGAGACCTACCGTGAGCAGGTTCTTCCGTCAACTTGTACCAAAAGGGTGGCGATGGAAGCAGCCGCGACCTTCGGTTGGGAGCGCTACGTAGGCCGCTGCAACCCGATTATCGGCATGGAAAGCTTTGGTGCCAGTGCGCCGGCCGGTGAGCTGATGACCCATTTTGGCTTCAACCCTGAAAATTTTGTCGCTCGCGCCAAGGCGCTGCTGGACTAGGTTTTAGCCGAGTCGTTTTGCAAGGGCAGGTCTCTTTCATCGAGAGGGCCTGCCCTTTTTTTGTGTCCGGGAGACGAGCCGAGGATACCGGTCGGAGAAGAATTTTTTGTTGACAAAAGATGTGGGATTATATAATTTATATTTTCATATATATGATTGTCGACGAATGCTCCAGTGGCACTCTGCCTTTGACGCCTTCCTCAGCAGGCCTGTGGGTGTTTTTTGTCGCAGCGCTTGCGTCAACAATAGGAAAGTGATAATAGTCATAAGGTCGCAGGATTAAAGACGCTAAATCTTTATGCGACGCTCAACAATCGATTCGCGCTATAGTACGCGAACACAGCAAGGAGATTGGTTATGAAACTGCAAAAACTGTTTGTACTGGTTCTCGCTCTGGTTTTTACAGCAACAGCTGTTCTGGCTGTTGAAGGTGGGAACTCGCGCAAAGGGAAGTACCTGTTCAAGAAAAATTGCAAAGTGTGTCACAGTGAAGGCGCTGAGGGCGGAAATGTCACTCCGCTGTCCAAGACCCAGTCCCAGTGGGATCGTATGTTCAAAAAAGCCAAGCACGATCCGAAAGCATGGGAAAACCTGTCTGAAAAAGATCTGCTCGACGTGAATCAGTTCCTGTTTGATCATGCGTCCGATTCCGACCAGCCGGAAACTTGCGGTTAATACACCCCCACCGCTCTTCTTTCAGGAGACTATAAACAATGAGACTTTTTTTAACGCTTATTCTTGCGGGCCTTATTGCGCTTCCGACAGCAGCCATGGCGGCACCAACCCTCGAAGATCTGCAGCTTCAGATTAAAGCTCTTTCTGAAGAGCTGGAGGACATGTCCGAACTGGTCGAACAGGCCGAGACCCATGTCGCCAAAGATCGGATCAATTGGTACGGTGACCTGCGGGTTAAAGCCGATGCTGTTCATTATGACGATGTGACCTTTAATCCGGGTGTTAAGGTGGATTTCGATGCGTTCGCTGCAAATATGGGTGCTTTTAGTACACCATTAACAGCTCTGGATGGGACCGTTTTAACTTATGATGAAACGGCTAGTCCCAATGCTACAAATGTATACAATTTGCTTGTAGGTAATGGTTTCCCGGCGGCTGCTGCGAAGAATCTAACCCCCTTGACCAGCATGATGCTTGCTAATCCTGGCATGGTAGATGGATTTCTTGCTGGGCAGCTGACAGGTGTGAAAAATTTCTCCTTCCCAGTTCCTCAGAAAACTTACGATATCGACAACGACATCCTCTACTCCACCCGTCTGCGCCTCGGTATGAAGGCCAAAGTCTCCAATGACATCGACTTCACCGGTCGTTTGACCATGTATAAGAACTGGGGTGATTCCACCGCGGTCAAGGTGTTCGATTCCTGGGATGCGTTCACCATGGACGGGACCAACAGTGGCAACACTACCGGTGATCTGGTCCATGTCGAGCGGGCTATGTTCATCTGGAACGATATTGCCGATACTAACTTTTATCTGTCGATCGGCCGTCGTCCTTCGACCTACGGAATGCCGACCAACTATCGCGAGAACGAGCAGCGTGGCGGCACCCCGTCCGGCCATCTGGTCAATTTCAACTTTGACGGTGTCACCATCGGCTACAAGCTGAGCAAGGTGACCGGCGTTGATGGCCAGACGGTCCGTTTCTGCTACGGTCAGGGCTATGAGTCCGAGTACGGCAACGGTGAGCTGTTCGGTGGCATCGAGACCGAGGATACGCATCTCGGTGGTTTTAACATCGACCTGATCAATGACGGCATGCACGCTGTTCAGTTGACGGCGTTCCGTGCCCAGGACATCAACGACGGGTTCAAGGGCGTTTTCGCTTTTCCCACTGCTTACGCACCTCTGTTCGCACCGACCATGAATGCGGACATGCAGAAATTCCCGACCTTCAATTTTGTTACCCGTTATCAGCCCAGCGCTACCATCGGTAACATCAACCTGGCCGGTATCGGTTACGCGTACGAGGCTTTTAATGGCGCCAGCTTCTTTGGCTCGCTCGGGTACACGGGTTCCGAATCGACCGGTGAGGCGGGTATGTTCGGTGGTATGCTGTCCGACGCTGTCTTTGAAGCACAGCTCAACGATACCAAAGATGAGATCATCATGATGCCGGCACGGGCCGAGAACGACAAAGACCGCGACGGTTACGGTATTTATGTCGGAATGCAACTGCCCGCACCGATGGGCAAGTTTGGTCTGGAGTACAACTACGGTTCCATGTTCTGGACTCCGTTTACCCAGGCTCAGGATGATGCCATCAGCAGTAAACTGGCGACCCGCGGTCACGCTGGTGAAGCCTACTACGTCTTTGATATCACTCCTCGTGCCTTTATCAAGGTCGGTGGTATCTACTATGACTACAAGTGGACCGGTAGCGGTTCGCCTGTTGGTGAGCCGAAAGAGGTTGACGACGTGCTGGACGGCAAAGCGTACTCTATGCTGCCTGCAATCGACACTGCCTGGGATGCTTACGCATCGATGACTGTTAAGTTTTAACGTTTAAACATGTCGCACTGAAAGAGAAGGGGAGCGTGCTCTCCTTCTCTTTTGTGAAAACACATTCAGATATATGAATTCATGGAGTAATGAGGCGCGCGCTGTACAGGCGACGGTGTCGATTACGGAGCGATCCGGAGGAAAAGGATGCAATTGAAACAGAACAGACGTTTACTTCTGCTGGCTTTCGCCGGCGTACTTCTGCTGGCGACAACGGCTTTGGCCAGCCACAAGAATCGTATCGAGGGACCGATCAGCAGCGGCCCTGAAGCAACCGCGCAGTGTCTTAACTGTCACGAAGATGCAGCGACCGATTTTATGAAAACCAGTCACTGGAATTGGACGCTGGAGCAGGAGATCGACGGTAAGATTTATCAGCGGGGCAAGCGCAACGCGCTGAATAACTACTGCACTTCCGTCGCTTCGAATGAAGATGCCTGCGCACGTTGCCACGCCGGTTACGGCATGACCGATTTTAATACCTTCGACTTTTCCGACAAGACCAAGGTCGATTGTCTGGTGTGCCACGATTCCACCGGAACCTACGCAAAATCGACCAAGGGCGCCGGAGTACCTAAAGAGAAGGTCGATCTGCTTTACGTTGCGCAGAATGTCGGCATGCCGATGCGTGAAAACTGCGGTTCCTGCCACTTTTTCGGTGGTGGCGGCGATGCTGTCAAGCACGGTGACCTTGATTCTTCCATGTTCTACCCGGAAAGATCCACCGACGTTCATATGGCGGCCGATGGCAACGATTTTGTCTGCCAGACCTGCCACGTGACGGAGGAGCACGCCATCCCCGGTAACTCTATCGGAGTGTCTCCGGTGGGTATGAGCGAACTGGCCTGCACCGAGTGTCATGACGAGCCGCATGCGGAATCGCGTCTCAATACCCATGCTGACAAAGTAGCGTGTCAGACCTGCCATATCCCTACGTACTCTAAAGAGCGCGCCACGAAAACCTGGTGGGACTGGTCTAAGGCTGGTGATAAAAACCACGAAGAAGTGACCGATGAGTTTGGTAAGCATGCCTACGTTCAGAAAAAAGGCGAAATGAAGTACGGTATGAATCTGGTGCCTGAGTATGCCTGGTACCTGGACGGTAAGAACGAAGCCTATATCCGTGGCGAAAAATTTGACCCCAGTAAGCCGCTGCTAATGGCCGGTCCGACGGCCACTCGTGAGGACAAGGGTGCGAAGATTTTCCCCTTCAAGGTGATGCGTGGCAAGCAGATCTACGACACCGAGAACAACACCTTGATCGCGGCACACCTGATCGGCAAGGACGGTTTCTGGAAAACCTTCGACTGGCAGCAGGCGGCGACTATCGGCATGAAAGCGGCCGGTCTGCCTTACAGCGGCAACTACGGCTTTGCTGAAACTGTGATGTTCTGGCGTCTCAATCATCAGGTGTCGCCCAAGGAAGACGCCCTGAGTTGCCTCGATTGCCACGGTGACAACGGTCGCCTCGACTGGTCTGCGCTCGGCTATAAAAAAGATCCGATGGGTGGTGGCAAATAACACCACTTGCTCTGACGGGATCACAGGAGAGAGAAGAAGAGGGAGTCGTTTTGTGCGGCTCCCTTTTTTTATCGCTGATGTGTTATCGTGCGCGGTATGACTCTAAAAGATTTAGGTTGGAATGAGTATTTTGCTGATCGCTTTGAACCACTGCGCCACAAAGGATATGTGCCGGCGCGGATTGTACGTGGCGAAAAGAACTATTTTCGTGTCTGTACCGGCGATCAGGAGCTGACTGCGCGCTTCGCCGGAAAATTACGGCACCGGGCCGACGGCCGCAGTGCGCTTCCGGTGGTGGGTGACTGGGTCGCGGTCAAGGTGCAGGGCAATCAGGGTCGTGCAGTGATTCAGGACGTGCTGGATCGCCGAACCTCGTTTGCCCGAAATCTCCCGGGTCGGCGTAAAAGCAGTGGCAGGGAGCGGATTGAACAGCAGGTGATTGCGGCCAATGTGGATCTTGTTTTGATCGTCAGCGGTCTCGACCGCGATTTTAACCTGCGACGGATCGAGCGTTACCTCACCCTCGTTGCCGGAAGCGGGTCGGCTGCGGCGATCATTCTGAACAAGGCCGATTTGTGTGACGATCCGCAGTATTACGCCCGTCAGGTCGAAACGATCGCGCCGGAGATTCCGATTTATGTCTTTACCGCCCGCGACGTCGATCAGCTTAAACCCCTTTATGCGCTGTTTTCTGCGGGTAAAACGGTGGCGCTGCTGGGATCGTCCGGAGTCGGAAAATCGACTATTCTCAATGGACTGCTCGGGGAACAACGACAGAAAATAGGTGAGGTCAGCGACGCGGTTGGCAAGGGACGTCACACCACCTCCCATCGCGAACTGTTTGTGCTGCCGCAGGGCGGTATCCTGATGGACAATCCCGGCATGCGTGAACTTCACCTGTGGGGAGACACCGAACACCTAGAAGAATCTTTCGCGGACATCGAGGAGTTGGCCCTGCAGTGCCGTTTTTCCGATTGTGCTCATCGCAGTGAGCCGGATTGTGCTGTGCGCGCTGCGCTCGATGAGGGCCGCCTTTCTCAGGGGCGGCTGGCTAATTATCAAAAGCTGAAAAACGAACTAGGTCGTCTCAAACAGCGGCGTTAGTGGCTCTCACTTATTCCTGCCGGTAAAATATCAATTATCTGCATCTAGGGAGACTTTCCTCGCGATTCTCTGCTCTTGCTTTTACAGGGGGAATCGATTAGTTTGGTTTGTCTTTTTTAATTTGTCGCATCTTTCTGGGGGCAAGTATGCGCACACTTACTATTCTGTTTCTGATCCTTTTCTGTGCCATTTCGACCGGGGCTGCTCAAACCCTGAAGGTCGGGGTGTATCACAACCCCCCACTGGTTTCTCCCACCCCTGATGGCCGTGCTGACGGTCTTTTCATTGATCTTCTCGAAACGATTGCGGCACGGCAGGGCTGGCAGCTCAATTATTATCCCGGAAGTTGGAGCGATTGCCTGGCCCGTCTTGAGACCGGTGAAATCGATCTGCTGCCTGCAATTGCCCACACCCCCGAGCGTGCTGAACGCTATGACTTTACCGAAGAGACCGTACTCTCCAACTGGGGACAAATCTATCTTCATGATGACGTGCAGGCGGAAACGATCCTCGATCTGGACGGCAAGACGGTGGTTGTCAAGCGGAAGGATGTCTATTATCAAGGCGGACAACACGACCTGATCAGTCTGGTGAAAAACTTCGGCATCGAGCTGAAATATGTCGAAGTTGATGGTTACCGAGAAGCTTTCGAGATTTTGGATTCAGGGCTGGCCGATGCGGCGTTGGTCAGTCGGATCTACGGCTCACTCAACCACGCAGATTATAACATCGAACAAAGTCCGATCCTGCTCAGTCCGATCGAGGTACGGCTGGCTTTTGCCCAGGGGATGGCACCCCTGCGCCAGCAGTTTGACAGCGTTCTTCGTGACTGGAAAACCAGTCAACCCTCTCTGTTTTATGACTCCCAGTCAAAGTGGCTCGATCCGCATGGTTCCACCGTGACGCGAGACTTCACTGTTCCACAGTCGGCCAATGTCGTCATCCTATTTATCCTGTGCGGTACGTTAGTGTTTTTGCGTCATCGCAATCGGTCCGCGTCCAGAGAGCTCAAGCAGAAGGATCTGGAGCTGAAAAAGCAGCGGGAAGCGCAGAAGACGATGGACCGCGAGATGATCGAACTGAAACAGCAGTACCATGTCCTTTTTGAAGAGAATCGCTCAGCGATGTTGCTGATCGATCCCGATAAGCAGCAGATCGTCGATGGCAATAAGGCGGCCTGTCTTTTTTACGGCTATGAGCGTGTGCAGTTGGCCGGGACGTCGATTGCTGATATCGCTGCGGATCAGGAATCGCGTGACGCTTTCGATCCGGCGTCGCTGATGATGACGCCTGACGGCCACTTGCAGGGCCGGCACCGTCTGGGTAACGGAACTCTGCGCGACGTCGAAATGTTCACCGGTCCGATGAGTGTCGGTGGACGCAGCCTGCTCTGCTCGATCATCCATGACATTACCGAGCGTTTAGGTGCCGAGCGCGAATTGGCCAACCAGCGCGATTTTCTCCAGTCGATTATCGATGGTGTCGTAGAACCGCTGATGGTCATTGCCCCCGATTTCAGGGTGCTGCTGATGAATAAGGTTGCCGCACAGGAGGTTCCGAATCGTGACGATACGCAGGCGCTGTTCTGTCATCAGATTTCCCATGATTCGGATCAGCCCTGCCACGGCGATGATCACCCCTGCCCGGTTTTGGAGGTGCAGGCCACCGGCAAACCCGTGACCATGATTCACAACCATAAGGCCGCCGATGGCAGTACAAAGATCGTCGAGCTGTATGCGTCACCGCTGTGGAATGACGACGGCAGTCTGTTTGCCGTGATCGAAGGGGCGCGGGATATTACCGCCCGGCTCGAAGCGGAAGAGTTACTCAGCGAAAACCAGAAGCGCCTCAATTATCTGGCGCATCATGATCCGCTCACCGCTCTGCCCAACCGCCTGCTGTTCGACGACCGTCTTGAGCGGGCTCTGGCTATGGCACGGCGCAAAGAGATGAAGGTAGCCCTTCTGTTCCTCGATCTCGATCGCTTCAAAAACATTAACGATACCCTCGGTCACGGTCTGGGAGATCAGCTGCTTAAAGGAGTGGGGGAACGACTGCTTGGTTGCGTCCGAGAAACGGACACGGTGGCCCGTTTGGGCGGGGATGAATTCCTTGTTATTCTCGACCAGGTGCAGGATTTTCAGATGGTGACCACCATGGCCCAGCGGATCCGGCACGGACTGGCGCAGGATTTTACCGTGGATGGCCACCAGCTCTTTATTACTGCCAGTATCGGCATCAGCCTGTTCCCGATGGATGCCCAGAATGCACGTGAGCTGATGAAGTGTGCCGATATCGCCATGTATCACGCCAAGCAGGAAGGCAAAGATAACTATCAGTTCTACCGCCCCGAGTTGAACCGCCGCGTCCACGAAATGCTCGACCTGGAACGAGGCCTGCGCAAGGCCCTTAACGGTGCCGAGCTGGAGCTTTATTACCAGCCACAGTTTGAGCTTGAAACGGGTCAGTTGACGGGTATGGAGGCGTTACTGCGCTGGTGGCATCCCGAGCGAGGGATGGTTTCACCGAGCGTGTTTGTGCCGATCGCCGAAGAGACGGGTTTGATCGTGAATATCGGCGAATGGGTACTGCGGGAAGCCTGTCAGCAGATCTGCGCCTGGCAGGATGAGGGGCTGGCACCGCCCCGCGTCGCGGTGAATCTGTCCGGCCGGCAGTTGCGCGAGCGGGACTTTATCGATGTGGTCGATCAGGTTCTTATCGACACCGACCTCGACCCGCGCTGGCTGGAACTTGAGATTACCGAGGGCATCCTGATGGAAAATGTGCAGGAGAATATCCTTACCATGGCCAAACTGCAGGCCCGCGGGATCGACTTGTCCATCGACGATTTCGGTACGGGCTATTCATCGCTCAGTTATCTGAGCCGTTTCCCGGTCAGCACCCTGAAGATCGATCAGTCTTTTGTCGGTTCGATGCTCGATAACCGTGAGCAGAGTGCCATCGTCGATTCGATCCTCGCGCTGGGCAAAAGCCTCAACCTCAAAGTCATCGCAGAAGGGATCGAATCGGAGGCGCAGCACGATTTTCTCAATAGCAAGGGGTGCCACCAGGGGCAGGGTCACCTGTTCGGCGAACCCCTCCCGGCCGCGCAGTTCCGCGATCAGTTTCTGGTGGCGAATCCCGAACTGTTTGGCAGCAGCTTGCCCCTCCCCTCTTAGCCCTTCTTTTTCTCCTCGACGCTGCGGATTTTATCTTCCATGTGCTGGATGCGGTCGACTCGGCTGCCCAGCTTTATCGTTGTGGTGATACGCGGTGCTCCCATGTCGTGCAGCTGTTCATGGCAGCGCCGAATCGCAGCAAAAACAGTGTCGTATTCACCTTCGATATTGGTGCCGTAGGCATGCAGATCGGTTTTTAATCCGGCGTCCTTAAGAACGTCCTGGCAGGCGGCGACATAGCGGGAGACAGAAACCCCTACGCCTAAGGGAACAACGCAAAGATCGACGATAACGTGCATCTATTCACTCCTTGAGGTTGGTTGATCTGTTAGGACGATGGTACGTCAGGTACGGGCTGTCCTGCAAAGGACTTTTGTGGCGAGCGCAGCATCTCTTCCAGTTCTTCCGGTTCGGTCACCGGCGGCCGACAGGCACGGTTTTCACAGAGGTATGCGCTGGCCTTGCCGTCACGTGCTGTCAGGCGCTGGACAAAGGGGAGCAGCCGATCGATTGCAGCGCTGTTTCCTTCTGGTCTGAAAAGGACCGTCAGTTCGGGCCTGTGGATCGTTCCGGCGATCTTAAACAGGCGTCTGGTGTCGTCACGGTTTTCGGGGCCGACGATGATTAGAGAGAGGAGGGGAGCGTGGATCGCTGCGGCGGCGTTTAAGAGTTGACAGTACTGCTCGGGGGCACGCTTTACCTCCGGCGCAGCGGCGTTGAGCAGGGCGCGGGTCCGGTTGTTCCATCTGGCGTCATCTGTCAGTCGATAGAGCCGGTCGAACAGCATCAGGGCGGTGCTGGTAGCTGATGGAGAGGCCCCGTCGTGCAGGGTACAGGTGTCGAGGGGCAGCGTTCCGTCTGCTTGACGATCATAGAGCAGGCCGTGCGGGTTGCTGAAGCGCTGGTAGAGGTTCTCCGCCAGTTCCAGAGAGGATTGCAGCCAGCGGGGCTCAAAATCGGCCCGGTAGAGATCAAGCAGGGCCAGCGCGAGGAAGGCGTAGTCTTCGCTAAAGGCGTGGGTTGCAGCGTCGCCGTTTCGCCAGCGGCGGAGCAGATTGCCCTGCCGGTCACGCAGCCGGGTGAGGATAAAATCTGCCGTGGCAACGGCGGTTTCAAGGTATGGAGGGTGTTTCAGGGTCCGCGCTCCGTTGGCGAGCGCCGAAATCATCTGTGCATTCCAGCTTGTGAGCACCTTGTCATCGCAAAAGGGGCGACTGCGCTTGTTCCGCTCGCGCAGCAGGGCACGGCGATCGGCATCGAGCTCCGCTGCCAGCTGTTGCACCGATATCCCCGAAAGCCCGGCGTACTCCGCGAGCGACTCTGTCCGGTGAAGGATTGTCCCGGGACGAGCCTCTTCTGGGTGCGTTGCGGGCGCGCTATCTTCAATCCGGTAGAGCCGGCTAAATCGCTCTCCCCGCACAGGGCCGAGAATGGAGACGATCTGCTCCTTGGTCCACAGGTAGAAGCGGCCTTCAACCCCTTCAGAATCCGCATCCTCCGCACAGTAGAAGCCGCCCTCCCGATGCCTTAACTGCTCAAGGACATAGTGAAAGATCTCCCGTGCGGTCGCTGCGTACTGGTCATCTCCGCTCAGCTGCCATGCGTCCAGATTGATCTGTGCCCAGCCCGCCTGATCGTAGAGCATCTTCTCGAAGTGGGGAACCTGCCATGCCCTATCGGTGGCGTAGCGATGCAGACCGAAGCCGAGCTGGTCGTAACTGCCGCTCCACCGCACCTTTTGGAGGGTGCTCTCCACCATCTTTAGCAGTGCGGGGTCACGGCTCTGGTGGTAGCGCTGCAGCAAAAAACGGAGTAGATGAGGACGTGGAAACTTGGGGGCTTGGCCGAACCCGCCATGTGTATGGTCAAAGGTGCGTCGCAGGCTCTGTTCCGCGACGTCCGCGTAGTCATTGGAAAAGCCTTCGTTGTCTTCTGGTGGGTGACGTTTTAATTGCTGGAGCAGTCGGGTGCCGTCTGTGATCAGGCGCGCGGGTTGGTCCTTCCAGAGCTGAGCGGCCCGAGTGAGGATATCGATCAGGCCGGGCCGGCCGTGTCTAGCGCTTTTGGGGATGTAGGTGCCGGCAAAAACCGGAATCTTGTCCGGTGTGATCAGTAGGGTCAGGGGCCAGCCACCGCTGCCGGTGAGCACGGTGCAGACCTGCATGTAGAGCTGGTCGATGTCTGGACGTTCCTCGCGATCCACTTTGATCGAAATAAAGTCACGATTGAGGATCTCCGCGACTTTCAGATCAGTAAAGCTTTCCCGCTCCATGACGTGACACCAGTGGCAGGTCGAGTAGCCGATGGAAAGGAAGATCAGGCGGCCTTGCTGATTCGCCAGCGCAAAGGGCGTATCACTCCAGGGATGCCAGTGCACGGGATTGTCGGCATGCTGGCGCAGGTAGGGGTTGTGCGACTGTTTGAGTTGATTTGCCGCGAGGGGCTCCGAGCCCTTTTTTGTCGCCATACCAGCTCCACGTGAGGGGATGGCTCTATTGTAACCGAAATCGGTTACGGATTGCAGGGGATCAGCTGCGCCCAGAGTGAAGTGGTGTGAGTGGACGGAGCCTTCAGCTGTACCCGGCTCGATTCCAGAGCGCAGATGATCAGGTGTCCTCCGGTCCGGGTTGTGAACTGTTGGCCATCGCCGACCAGGTAGTCGCGGCTGTCACCGGACAGCGTCACCCAGCATTGGCCGGAGCGACAACTCACGTTGAAATCGGACGGGATCCGGCCCAGATCGATGATCTCTCCACGTTCAAGTAGTAGGTCCATGTTGCCCTCCTCAAAAAGACTGAAAGTATGTCGATCTGTTTGTCCGGTATTTAATGTCAAAAATTGCCATGGGTCCAGATACACATTTGTGGTATTGTGACCAACACAGATTGGCTTGTGTCAAACTGTGTCCATCTGTTTGGATTGTAACTGTGACCGGTGGGAACGTTCAGGGAGAAGAGAGGGCTTATGCTCAAGCACGAATGTCAGCAGGTCGCCAGCCAGACGCTTTACGAAACGGTTGCCGGACGGATCGCTTATCTGGTCGAAGAAGGGACTTTGAGGCCGGGCGAGCGGGTGCCGTCGATCCGCAGTTTGAGCAAGCAGCTCGGTGTCAGTATCAATACCGTGAAGGAAGCGTACAGCCACCTGGAAGATCGCCGCCTGATCGAAGCCAGGCCGCAGTCGGGGTATTATGTGCGGGCGCGTTTGCCCGACCTGCCGGATGAACCGGTGGTTGATGAACCGGCACTGCGACCGACGGAAGTCAGTCTCGGAAAGGTCTACCGTATGGTCATGAAGGATCAGCTCAATCCGGGGCTGGTCCCGTTCGGGCTCGCTATCCCCGATCCCGAGCTTTTGCCGATCGACAAGCTCAATCGGATGCTGTCGAGTGCATCGCGCCGGGCGCGGACCCAGGCAGTGTCGTATGCGCTCCCTCCCGGAAGTGAAAAACTGCGCACCCAGATCGCCCGGCGGGCGCTTTCTTGTGGCTGTACCTTCAGTCCCGACGAGGTTCTGATCACATCCGGATGCGTCGAGGCGGTGGTTCTGGCTCTGCGGGTGCTGTCTCGCCCGGGCGATACGATTCTGGTAGAGACGCCGATCTACTTCAATTTTCTCCAGCAGATCGAAGATCTGGGACTGAAGACCCTGGAGATTCCTGCTTCTTCGCGGGACGGGATCAGTCTTGATGCCCTCGGCTACGCATTGGAGCACACGCAGGATCGGATCGCGGCCTGCCTGGTGATTTCAAATTTCAACAACCCGCTCGGTGGGCAGGTGCCGGACGAGAATAAGCGGCGGTTAGTCGAACTGCTCGAACAGTACCAGGTCCCGCTAATCGAAGACGATATCTATGGTGACCTGTCGTTTGCCGATAAGAGGCCCGTTGTAGCCAAGGCCTACGACCGCAGCGGCAATGTGCTGCTCTGCTCTTCGTTCAGTAAGACGCTGGCACCGGGCTATCGAGTCGGCTGGATTGCTGCCGGACGGTATCAGGAGCAGATCGAGCGGGCCAAGATGCTCGCCAACGTGGCGACTGCGACCCCGACCCAGCTGGCGATTGCCGAATTTCTCTCCACTGGTGGTTACGATCATCATCTCCGGACCATACGACGTGTCTACGCACGACAGGTCGCACAGATGGCGGACGCCATCGGACGATACTTTCCCGTCGATACGCGGGTCACGCGCCCGCTGGGTGGTTTTATCCTCTGGGTTGAGATGCCGCAGCAGATCAGTGCCATGAAACTGTACGAGCAGGCGCGGCAGGTGGGGATCACCTTTGCACCCGGGCCGCTGTTTTCAGCGTCGGGGAAATATCAGAACTGTATCCGGTTGAATGCTGCTTTCTGGCGGGACGAAATCGATGGGGCGGTGGCAACCCTCGGGAGGCTGGCACAGGAGCAACTGCGATGATGCGGTGCGTACCCTCGTTTTGCCATGTAATACATTGTTTTAACGAAGTTTTTTTCTTGACAGTGGCCATCAAAAAGAGCACTGTTCTCTCATCTGTTAAATATTCACACATAAAGGCGATATGTGAAGGAGAGAGAACGATGAAACGAATGGAATGTCCGGTTTGTCAGCATCAGTAAAAAGCAGAGCTTGACACCCACGCAGACGGTTTTGCTCATAACCTGATCGAATGTGGACATTGTGGTGCCGTCTGGACCCACAAAGAAGTCAAAACGATCCATCGTGAATTGATTCACGGTGCAACCGATGTGCAGAACGGCTAGACATAGAGCCTGTTCCGCGACACCTTTTGATATTTATTCCTGCCTGTGATGGTCGCCCTGACCCGCCGATGCTCTTCGGCTGTCAGGGCGTTTTCATGAAGGTTTCCGGGATGTCTGTGACTTTACTGTCCTGACAGGCCGGGTCCACGTTGCCCCTTTCTTCGTTTTTTCAAAGCTCCTTCCTCCTGTGTGCCCAGACAGAGCAATCTGTTCCGAAAGAGCAAATAAATTGACACAGCCTTTCACCATGGGGTAAACCGTCAGTCATGATTTGACACTTGCAAAAGGATCCCGTTGTCAGTTACGGGCCCTTTTGTCTCCTGCGGATACCTCCCATGACCCTGCACAATCGTCCCAGATTTGTTCCCAAGCACTTCTCCCGTTTTATTTCTGAAGGGATCTGGCGCGACACTTTTGTTCCCCACTGGATTGCTCTGGGCGGATTTTTGTTGTTTACCCTGGCGATTGCTCTATCCGGCTGGCAGATTTTTGAGCACCAGAAGCAGCGCATCAAGATCGAAAAAACCAGTGAGCTTGAAGCGATCGCTGAATTGAAGGTCCAGAGGCTGGTTCAGTGGCGCGAAGAAAAGATGTGGGACGCGAAACTGGTTCGTAACAATCACATCCTCGCACGACAGGTTGGAGACTGGATTGCCCGTGGAATGCCCCGGGACTCCATCTATGAAAAGCTGGTGACTCGGATGGCGGACCAGCGCAAAGCGCAGCGTCTGCACGCGGTGTTGCTGTTGAGCACCGAGGGTGAGCTGCTGCTGCGATCAGGTGAAAAAAAGGTCAGTAGGTCCCATGTGGACGTTCATCGTGAAGACTTTCGCCAGGCCACATCGATTCTGCTGAATCGCCAGGAAAGCTATTTTGCCAACATCTGCACCGGCCACGGCACCAAAGATAGTCATCCCCACCTGGATCATTATGTGCCGCTCGTTGCTTCGCGCGGAGAGGGCGATCTGGAGACGACGGCGATCATGGTCTTCAGGGATGACCCAAGTCGTTTTCTGTTGCCGATCGTTGAATCGTGGCCGACTGCGAGCCGTACTGCAGAATCGGTACTGTTGCGCGCCGGGGAGACAGAGATTATCACGCTGAGCGGCCGACGCCATGCCGTGCAGATTTCGGAACGGCACTTACGTGCGCAGGACGATGTTGTTTCTCCGGCGCGGCTGGTTCTGTCGAATCAGCAAGGTGTGCTGGAGCACGTGGATTACCGCGGTGTTCCTGTGTTGGCTGTAGTCAGAAAAATCACCGGCTCGCCCTGGTTTCTTGTCGCCAAGATCGATATTGCCGAGATTTACGCGCCGATCTTTGAACTGTCCCGCAATATTCTCCTGATCGTGCTGGCATTTATCTTCTCTACCGGGGTGACCGCTTACCACTGGTGGCGGAAGATGCGGGCCAGTTATCTGGCAGGTCATTACCAGACCGAGTTGCAGCGACAGATGCTCGAACAACGCTTCGATGCCCTCACGCAATACGCCAACGATATCATTCTGCTGGTTAATGCCGAAGGGCGTGTCGTTGAGGTCAACGATCGTGCGGTGGAAGCGTTTGGACTCTCCCGCGAGAGCCTGCTGACGCTCGATATCAGTGATCTGCGCCCGGCCCGCGACAAAGAAGTTTCAATTGAGCAGCGCCAGAGGTTGGTCAAGGAGGGATCGCTGCTGTTTGAAGCCAATTTTCTGCGGCGTGATGGCAGTGACTTTCCCGTAGAGGTGAGTGCGCGCTTGATCGAACTGGGTGGAGAATGGTTTTTTCAGGGAATCCTCCGCGATATTACCGAACGTAAAAAGGCTGAGGAGAAGATTCAGTTTCTGGCCCATCACGATGCTCTCACCGGACTGCCGAACCGCGCTCTGCTGAACGATCGCCTCGGTCAGAGCTTGGCGCGGGCCAATCGTTACGGCTCACGGGTTGCGATTCTGTTCCTCGATTTTGATCGCTTTAAAAATATAAACGATTCGTTGGGGCACACGGTCGGTGACGGAGTGTTACGCGCGGTGGCCGACCGCCTGAAATCCTGTGTCCGCGAAGGGGATACCGTCGCCCGGCTCGGTGGGGATGAGTTTGTTATTGTCCTGCCCGACCTGCGAGAGGCGGAGTGTGTGGCGCCGATTGCGGAAAAGATTCTGCAGCTCGGCGCTGAACCTTATGTGGTCGATGACCATCAGTTGCGAGTGACGATCAGCATCGGCCTGAGCGTGTATCCCGAAGACGGTCACGATATCGACACCCTGCTAAAAAATGCCGATACGGCCATGTATTTCGCGAAAGAGAACGGTCGCGATTCCTACCACTTTTACACCCAGGACATGAATTCGCGGGCACTGGATATCCTGCAGATGGAGAGTTGTCTGCAGCGGGCTCTGGCCAACGACGAATTCAGCCTCTGCTATCAGCCGCAGATCTCGTTCGCAACCGGAAAAATCGTCGGTGCCGAGGCGCTGCTGCGCTGGCACCATCCGGAGATGGGGACGGTGCCGCCGGATCAGTTCATTCCGCTTGCCGAAGATCGGGGGTTGATCGGTGCGATCGGTGACTGGGTCCTCGAAACGGCCTGCCGACAGAATCGGTCATGGCAGCAGGAGGGGCTGCGGCCGATTCTGCTCGCGGTCAACATTTCTGCCCGTCAACTGCACCAGCTCGACTTTGCCGACCGCTTGGCACATGTCCTCGCTGAAACCGGGATGGCGCCTGAGTTGCTCGAACTGGAGCTGACCGAGAGCGTTGTCATGCGTGACGCGGAACAGATGGTTGAGCTGTTGACGGTCTTGAAGTCGATGGGTTTGACGTTGTCGATCGATGATTTCGGGACCGGTTATTCCAGTCTGAGTTATCTTAAGAAGTTTCCGATCGATCGTTTGAAGATCGATCGGTCATTTGTTCAGGATCTGGCGCAGAATCCGGAAGAAGCAGCGATTACCCGGGCCATTATTGGCATGGGACAGACGCTGAAGCTCAGGACCATCGCTGAAGGGGTGGAGACCGAGGAGCAGTTACGCTTTTTGCAACGGGAAGGCTGTGACGAGTTTCAGGGATTTTTCTCCGGCAAGCCCCTGCCCGCAGATGAATTTGCCCGTATGTTGCGTGAAGACCGCCACCTCCTGCCGTAAATCCCTCGACCCTTCTTTTTCGTTAACCTCAGCCCTGTATGAAGGGCAGCCGGTGTAAGACCGCGGACAGCGTTGCGCCCAGCAGTCCGATCAGCAGGGTCCAGAGGCCGTTGCGGATCAGGCTGTACTTGCGGGTCAGGCGATGTTTGCCCAGATAGTAGATTTCGTGGAGATAGGCGGCATAGAGCTTTTCGCGATCGGCGATCGCGGTTTTGAACTGGGCGGTGAATTCCTCTTCTGACAGCTCGGAAAATGAGCGGAAGTAGAACAGGTTGGTGCTGCCGGTGGCGTGCAGTGGCGGGATAATCGCGATAATGGAAAAGATCACCGCGAGCAGCCCCGAACCGGACAGCAGTAGAATGGTCGGCAGGTTGAGGCGGTCGTACTGCGTCAGGGTGATGGTGATGATGATCGATGCGGCGGTCATGATCATCGACGCTTTGGAGTCGGCCATCTGGTTGAGGGTCATGTGTTTGGTCAGGTTGGCGCGCAGGGCGTTGCTGGCCAGCAGGCGGGGGAGAATGGCCTCCTCCTGCGCTGGCTGGTCGATGCTGGCCTGATTTGCCGCTGGCTGCTGCTCTGGTGTCGGCATCTATAGAGTCTCCTGCGGGAGCGCGTTATCCCTGTTGAATGTGGATATCCTGTCCGTCGAAGCTGACAACCTGCCCGGCTCGGACCTTGCAGCGCTTGCGCGTCTCCGGTTGACCGTCGACAGCGACCAGCCCGTCATCAATCAACCGTTTGGCGAGACCGCCGCTGGAGCAGAGACCGCTCGCTTTCAGCAGATTGTTGAGGGGGATATAATCCTGATTTTCGAGCACAAAGATCGACACGGTCTGACTCCGTTGGCTGTTTGGCGGGGCGCTTCATCTCTTTGCCAACACTTACCCCGCCGGGGTTAAAATGTCCAGAGGGCAGGGCGGTGCTGATCAGTTTGCTTGTCACCGGGACCCTGCAACGAGTATAGTCCCCTGATGACCGATATGGCATTAAAAATAGATCGCCTGTGCAAATCGTTTGCCGATGTCCCGGTGGTTAAGGATATCAGTTTTGCGATTCGTCAGGGGGAGATTTTCGGCCTGCTCGGTCCCAACGGAGCGGGCAAGAGCACCACGATCAATATGATCGCCGGGGTGACGCGGGTCGGTTCCGGGTCGATCGAAGCCTACGGCTACGATAACCAGCGCGATTACCGGGTCACCCGCCGTCTGTTGGGTGTGGTTCATCAGGAAGTGGTGATCGATAATTTTTTTACCGTCGAGCAGGCCCTGAAGCTGCACGCTGGATACTACGGGATAAAGGATGATCCGGCCTGGCGGCAGATGCTCATCGAACGGCTGGGGCTTGCTCCGCACCTGCACAAGGTTATGATCAAGTTGTCCGGTGGCTTGAAGCGGCGCTTTATGATCGCTAAGGCACTGATCCATCGGCCCCGCCTGCTGATCCTGGACGAGCCGACCGCAGGGGTTGACGTCGAACTGCGCCACAGCCTGTGGGATTTTGTCCGCGACATCAACGCGCGGGGTACGACGATTCTGCTCACCACCCACTACCTTGAAGAGGCCGAGCAGATGTGTGACCGTATCGCGATTATGAATCATGGTGACCTGATCGCGCTGGAATCGACCCGCGACCTGGTCGATCGCCTGTCACGACGGCGTGTGCGGGTCTGTCTCGATCAGCCTCTGCGTACGGTACCGGATGTCCTGGCAGATTATCAACCACAGATCGGTGACGAGGGTCGTGAGCTGAAACTCGACCTGCCTGTCGATGGCACCGCCGGCGCATTGCTCAAAGAACTGTGCGGGCTGGGGCTGTCGATCCGCGACCTTGAGACGGAGCAGAGCAGTCTGGAAGAGGTCTTTCTGCAGCTAACGGGAATCGACCAGACACGGGATACGCAGGATGAACGCTGAGTATCGACAGGGACGATTTTACAGCTGGTTGCCCTTTTTCACCCTGCTGCGCAAGGAGATCCTGCGGTTCTGGCGGGTGGCGTCGCAGACCCTGCTGACCCCGATCATCACCGCATCCCTCTACCTGTTTGTGTTCGGTGCAACCCTGGGAGATCGCCTGAGTGTCCTGGAGGGGTTCAGTTACGCCCAGTTCGTGATTCCCGGCCTGATCCTGATGGGTATCATCAACAACTCCTTCGCCAACACCTCGTCGTCGTTGTTTATGTCACGCTATCTCGGCGGCATAGTCGACCTGCTGGTGACGCCGGTCAGTCCGCCTCAGTTTATTCTCGCCTATACCCTGGCGGCAATGCTGCGTGGTCTGGCGGTGGGGCTGGTGGTCTGGTTGATTTCGACACTGTTTGCCCATCTGCCGTGGGTGGCACCGTTACAGGCGCTAATGATGGCCGTTCTGGCCAGCTTTCTGTTCACTCAGTTCGGACTTATCGCTGCGATCTACGCGCATAATTTTGACACCCTGTCGATGTACAGCAATTTTCTGCTGTTGCCGCTGATCTACCTGGGGGGGGTCTTCTATCCTATTTCGATCCTTCCGCCGTTCTGGGCGAAATTGTCCCTTCTCAATCCGCTCTTTTATCTGATCGATGGTTTCCGCCATGCGATCCTCGGTGTTGGAGATATTTCGTTTTTAACCGCATTTCTGGTCAGTGGTGCGCTGGCGCTGGCCTTGTTCTGCTGGGCTGCCTGGCTGATTGGTAGCGGCTATCGACTGCGCAGTTGATCGAAACAGGAGGAGATCATGTTGAATGATCCGCACGCACAGGCGTTTCGCGATTTTTATGATGGCATGCGCAACTCTGTTCTGGAGGACAAAACCAGGACTCTGGTGGGGTTGGCCGCGGCGATGGCCGTCGGTTGCGAGCCCTGAATGGATCATTACCTTAGCGTTGCTAGGGATCAGCAGGTGAGTGCCGACGAAATCAGTGCGGTACAGGGGATGGTGATGGCGGTTTCGGCGGGACGGGTCAATTCTCAGATGAAACGCGTCGAGGCCGGTGCGGGAAACTCTTAAGCGGCGACTCCGCCGTTGATTCTTTTTACAAGGCAGGAAAACAGATATGGACAATCAGGGACGCTTGGTCAGGGTGGTGTCTGACGATGGCCTGTTTCGGGCGATGGCCGTTGATAGCAGCAGCGTTGTCGCCGAGGTGTGCCGTCGACAGCAGACCGATCTGACCGCAACGGTCGCACTGGGGCGACTGCTCACCGCGGGGGCGCTGCTCGGCTGTTTGCTCAAGGGAACGCAGCGTCTGGCCCTGATGGTGGAAGGGAACGGTCCTCTCGGCCGACTTGCCGTCGAGACCGACGCCACAGGGCGTCTGCGTGGTTCCGTGCGGAATCCGCGCGCCGATCTGCCGCCGCGTGATGGTCGCTTTGATGTCTCCGGAGCGATCGGCCGGGCCGGCTTTCTCCATGTGACAAAAGATCTGGGGCTCAAAGAACCCTATCGCAGTATGGTCCAGTTGCAGACCAGTGAAATTGGCGACGACCTGGCTTATTACCTGTCCACATCGGAACAGGTCCCTTCCTCGGTGGCGGTCGGTGTTGAGTTGGCGAAAGATGGTTCGGTCGCGGCAGCGGGCGGTTTTATCGTACAGGCCCTGCCGCCCGGCAATGTCGATGCTATCGCGCAGCTGGAGGTACGGCTCGGAGAGTTGCCGCCTACCACGACCATGCTGCGTGACGGGCTGTCGCCAGCGGAGATAATGTCTGCCATCTTTGCCCCGCGTCGCTTTGCGGTTCAGGCCGAAACATCCGTGGAGTTTTTCTGTCCCTGCACCCGCATGCAGATTGAGCGTGTCCTGATCGGCCTCGGCCGCCAGGAGCTGCAGTCCCAGCTGGAAGAGCAGGAGGAAATTCAGGTCACCTGTGAATACTGCAAGGAGGTTTACCCGTTCACAAAAAGCGAGCTGGAAGCGCTGATTCGGAGCCTCTGACCGGCGTGCTCAGGGATAGGGTCCTCGGCCGACATCCCAATTGTTGAGCGCCGAACTTTGGCCGGTCAGGCCTGTCTTGTCCGGCGGTCAGCTGGGTAAGATGTTTAAGCTGAAAGAAACAATGTTTGTTTTTTCTCTGGGGTGGGTATTGGCCGGAAAGTGACGAGATTTTCGGGCGTAAAAAAGGATATTTCAGGACGAATTCCATCGATATTTTAGCTGGTTAAACTGTTGTTATGAAGGCATGTAAGTGCATACAGTATACTGTATTTTTTCCTTGACATATCGGGTCTAAATCGTTAGTTTCCGAACGCTGTGGCGTAGTAGGTAAAGGTCCATCTGCGCCCGTGTTGTGACATTCTTCATTGAGAAGGAGCGTGTTCTTATGCTTGAAAATTATTTGCCGGTCTTGGTTCTTATCGGCATCGCCGTTGCGTTTGCGGTCGGTTCGGTTGTTATGTCGGGTCTGATCGGCATGAAAAAGCCGAGCGCGGTCAAGTTGGCCCCCTACGAGTGCGGTATGCCCCTGGTGGGCTCTGCGCGTGAGCGGTTTTCGGTCAAGTTCTATATTATCGCCATGCTGTTCATTCTGTTCGATATCGAGGCGGTATTTCTTTATCCGTGGGCGGTTATGTTCAAGCGCCTGGGGATGTTCGGTTTTGTCGAGATGGGAGTCTTTATCGCGATTCTCCTGGTCGGCTTCATTTATGTATGGAAAAAAGGAGCTCTGGAATGGGAGTAGAGCAAAACCAAACCCTCGGGAACGGGTTCATTACGACGAGCCTTGACAAGCTGGTGAACTGGTCGCGGGCCAAGTCTCTCTGGCCGATGACCTTTGGTCTGGCCTGCTGCGCTATCGAGATGATGGCTACCGGTGCTGCTCGCTTCGATCTCGATCGCATGGGTGTTCTGTTCCGTGCATCTCCCCGGCAGTCTGACGTCATCATTATTGCTGGTACGGTGACCAAGAAGATGATGCCGGTCATCAAGACTGTCTATGAGCAGATGCCCGAACCTAAGTACGTGATTGCTATGGGTGCTTGCGCGTCGTCGGGTGGTGTGTTTGATACCTACAGTGTTGTGCAGGGTATCGATCAGGAGTTGCCCGTTGATGTTTATATTCCTGGTTGTCCTCCCCGTCCTGAAGGACTTCTCTACGGGCTGATGAAGCTGCAGGAGAAGATCATGCAGGAGCGCAACACCTTTGGTGCGGCGATCGGCTTTGGTGAAGTGGTCAAGGACGCCTGAGGCGAACATTCGATAGAAGACAGGGATGAACACAATGTGCGATCAAGCAAGTGTTGAAAAACTGAAAGCAAAATTTTCTTCTGCGGTTCTCGATGTTATTGAGTTTCGCGGCGAGCTGACGGTGATGGTTGAGAAGGGTCGTATTGTCGAGATCGGTACCTTCCTCCGCGATGAGTGTGGCTACGATTTCCTCTGCGATCTCTGCGGTGTTGACTATATGGGGCAGCAACCGCGCTTCATGGTGGTTTACAACCTGTATAACATCACCACCAAACAGCGCCTGCGGGTTAAGGTTGGTGTCGATGAGCAGTCTGCATCGGTGGATACCGTAAGCGGTATCTGGTCGACGGCGAACTGGCCCGAGCGTGAGTGTTGGGACCTGATGGGTATCAGCTTCAATAATCACCCCGATCTGCGTCGTATCCTGATGGCCGCTGACTGGGAAGGGCACCCGCTCCGCAAGGACTATCCCGTACAGGGGCCTGACCGCGAGCCGTATCAAAGCCGGCTTTCCTAATTTAATCAATCCAGATTGCTTGAGACAAATTCCTAAAACGGACGAGGCATAACATGGCGTTGACCGAAAAGATGACAATCAATATGGGACCTCAGCACCCCTCAACACACGGGGTACTGCAGCTGATCCTAGAGCTGGACGGTGAGGTTGTACAGAAGGCAACCCCGCACATCGGGTTTCTTCATCGTGGCACCGAGAAGCTCTCAGAGCACCGCACCTATAATCAGGTGATTCCGCTGACGGATCGTCTTGATTATCTGGCACCGATGAGTAACAACCTCGGTTATTGCCTTGCGGTTGAAAAGCTGCTCGGTATTACCGACGAGATCCCCGAACGCGCGAATGTCATCCGTGTCATGATGGCTGAGCTGACCCGTTTAAAGAGCCACTTGGTGTGGCTGGCGACTCATGCGCTCGATATCGGTGCGATGACGGTCTTCCTCTATGCGTTCCGTGAGCGCGAGGCGATTACTGACATCTATGAGAAGGTTTCCGGAGCGCGGATGACGTCCAATTACATCCGTATCGGCGGCGTGACCGCGGACCTGCCTGCCGGGCTCGAGCAGGAGATTCGTGAATACGCCGAGAGCATGCCTGCTCACATCGATGAGTATGAAGGCCTGCTGACCGGAAACAAAATCTGGCAGAAGCGGACCATGGGAGTTGGTGTCATCAGCAAAGAAGACGCCATCGATATCGGACTGTCCGGTCCTTCCCTGCGTGCCTCGGGTGTTGATTGGGATCTGCGTCGTGATGCCCCTTACTGCGGCTATGAGTCTTACGATTTTGATATTCCGGTACGGACCGAGTGCGATACCTTCGCACGCTACAAGGCGCGTCTCGATGAGATGCGTCAGTCAAGTCGGATCATCATTCAGGCGCTTGATCGCCTCCAGCCCGGCCCGGTGGTCGCCGATTGTCCGAAGGTCACCCTTCCTGCCAAAGAAGACGTGGTTAACACCATCGAAGGTCTGATCCATCACTTCAAGATTATCACCGAAGGTTTCAAGGTCGAAGAGGGTGAGGTTTATGTCGGCATCGAGGCACCCAAGGGTGAACTTGGCTACTATCTCGTGTCTGATGGATCGCCCATGCCCTATCGGATGAAGATCCGTCCGCCGTCCTTTGTCAACCTGCAGGCGTTGCCGCAGATGGTTGAAGGCCGTTTGCTGGCAGACGTTATCGCAATTATCGGAACACTCGATATCGTTCTTGGCGAAATCGACCGTTAACTATTCGTCAGGTAGAAGAGGAAACCATGACTGAAAGCGCTCAGCAGGCTCAGACCGAAGAGATTGATCTGACAGCAGCCAACGCGGTCATCGACAAGTACCAGGATATGCATGGTGCTTTGATGCCTGTACTGCAGGAAATTCAGGAAGCTTACGGGTATATTCCCGAAGAGACGGTTCATTTGACCGCCGAGCGTCTGAATGTCTACGCCAGTCAGATCTACGGTGTTTTGACCTTTTATGCTCAGTTTCACCTCGAGCCGCGCGGCAAGTACATCATCCGCGTATGTATGGGAACGGCCTGTCACGTTAAGGGTGCTGGTCGGATCGGAGACACCATCAAGGAAAGACTCGGTGTCGGCCATGCGGAGACCACGGAAGACCTTCTCTTTACCGCAGAATATGTTGCCTGTATTGGCGCCTGCGGTATGGCGCCGGTTATTATGGTCAACGACGCGACTTACGGAAGTATCTCGGTCCAGAAAACGGACGAGGTCATTCAAAAATATCAGGAACTGGGTTAAGACTCCTGCCCTATTGCAGGCATTGAGGATGATTTATGGCCGAGAGTGCTGAAAAACTAAAAATTCTGATCTGTCAGGGAACGGGTGGCCTCGCATCGGGAGCTGCTCAAGTTGCCGAAGCGTTTGAGACCGAGTTCGAGAAGCAGGGTGTTGAGGCCAGCATTGGTAAGCGCTGTGCGGTTATTGGTACTGGTTGTCGTGGCTTGTGCGCTAACGATGTTCTCGTCGATGTCTGTATTCCTGGCAAGGAAGCGGTGACATACGACTTTGTCACGCCGGAGTTGGTTCCTCAAATCGTACAGGACCATATCCTGGGTGAGGGGCCGATTGAAAAAAAGAAGGCTGGCCCTTATTACGAGAAATTTCTCGAGAAGCAGCAGCGGATCATTTTTTCGCGTTGTGGAACGATCGATGCAGAAAGTCTTGACGAATTTCTCGAGCATCGCGGTTTTGAAGGTATCCGTAAAGCCGTGACCATGAAGCCTTCCGAGGTTATCGAAGAAGTCAAGAAATCGGGTCTGCGCGGCCGAGGAGGCGGTGGCTTCCCGACTGGGATGAAATGGTCCTTCTGCGCGGCCACTCCCGGTGAAAGTAAATATCTGATTTGTAATGCGGATGAAGGTGATCCGGGCGCATTTATGGACCGTTCTATCCTCGAAGGCGACCCCTACGGTCTGATCGAGGGTTTGATGATCGGGGCCTACGCCATCGGTTGTAAGTTCGCCTATGTATATGTCCGCGCCGAGTATCCGCTGGCGATCAAACGCCTGCAGATGGCGATCGACACCTGCTATGAAAAGGGTTTTCTCGGTAAAAACTGCCTGGGGCTCGGGTTCGATCTGGATATGCGCATCAAAGCCGGTGCCGGTGCGTTTGTCTGCGGTGAGGAAACTGCGCTGATGGCGTCCATCGAGGGTCATCGCGGGATGTCCCGTCCCCGTCCGCCGTTCCCGGCGGTCCGCGGTCTGTGGGGCAAGCCGACCAACATCAATAACGTTGAAACCTTCGCCAACGTTTCCTACATCTTCTACAACGGTGCAGACTGGTTTAATGCCATCGGTACCGAGGGCACCAAAGGAACCAAAATCTTCGCCCTGACCGGTAAGGTCAAGCATACGGGACTGGTCGAGGTTCCGGCTGGGACGACGATTAAAGAAGTTATCTATGACGTCTGCGGTGGCATCGAAAATAACCGTAAGTTCAAAGCGGTTCAGGCCGGTGGCCCTTCAGGTGGTTGTCTACCGTCCAATGCGATCGAGACCGAGGTCGATTACGATTCGCTGATCAAGGCGGGAGCGATGATGGGGTCCGGTGGTCTGGTCGTTATGGACGAAACCACCTGTATGGTTGATATTGCACGGTTTTTCCTTCAGTTCACCCGGGTCGAGTCCTGCGGCAAATGTATTCCCTGCCGGATCGGTCTGAAGATCATGCTTGAGATTCTCGAGCGGATTACCGAAGGCAAAGGTCAGGAAGGTGATATCGAGCTGCTGCAAGATATGGCTTACGATATCAAGAAGAGCTCGCTCTGCGGTCTCGGCCAGACGGCTCCGAACCCGGTCCTGTCGACGATCCGCTACTTCCGCGATGAGTACGAGACACACATCAAGGAAGGAGAATGTCCTTCTCACTCCTGTAAGCCGCTGTTGCACTTCAGGGTTATCGAAGACAAGTGTAAAAAATGCGGTCTCTGCCCGCGGGTCTGCCCGGTTGACGCAATTGAATGGGAAAAAGGCAAGGTGGCCTATATCGATCTGGAGAAGTGCACCAAGTGTACCTCCTGTTACGACGCCTGCCGCTTCATGGCTATCGATTAGTCGATTCCTTGCTTTAAGTTGATACGAGGTCAAGATGGTTAATCTGACGATTGACGGAAAACAGGTAACGGTCAGCAAGACGGCCACCATATATGAAGCCGCCTGCGAAGCGGGCGTTCATATTCCCGTCCTCTGTTACGCTAAAAAATTGATGCCTTACGGCGCCTGCCGGGTCTGTCTGGTCGAGGTTGAGCAGATGAAGGGCCGCCTGATTCCGGCCTGTACAACTCCAGTGACCGAGGGCATGGTCGTGACCAGCACCTCCGATGAAATCGTGAAGGTGCGCAAGACAGTTCTGGAGTTTCTGCTGGTCAACCATGTTGTAGACTGTCCGGTGTGCGATAAGGGTGGTGAGTGTGACCTGCAGGATTTGACCTACGAATACGAAGTAGTCAGCAACCGTTTCGAAGGTGAAAAGTTCGATCTGCCGACCGACGAAGTCAACCCGCTCATCGAACGGAACATGAATCGCTGCGTTCTCTGCGGTAAATGTGCTCGCGTTTGTGACGAGATTGTCGGTTACGGCTCTTATTCATTCATCAACCGCGGATTTGAAACCAAGATTGCCACCGCCTTTGATCGCGGCCTGAACTGTGAGTTCTGCGGTCAGTGTGTTTCGATGTGTCCGGTGGGTGCTATCTTGCCCCGCCCGTTCAAATTCAAGGCCCGTCCGTGGCAGCTTAAAGAGATCGATTCGGTCTGTGGTTACTGTGGCAACGGCTGCACGGTCACCCTCGGCACCAAGGATAACAAGGTCGAAACGATCCGCTTCAACGATAAAACCGGCGTCAACGATGGCAACCTCTGTGTCCGCGGTCGTTTCGGTTATTCCTTCATTAACAGCGAAGATCGCCTTACCAAACCTTTGATTCGTGAGAACGGCAGCCTCGTCGAGACCAGTTGGGACAAAGCGCTGGCACGAGTGGCAGACGGTCTGAAACAGTCCGGCTCCGAAACCGGTATTGTCACGGGCGCACGTCTCACCAACGAAGAACTCTTCCTGCTGCGCAATGTTGCGAAGGCGCTTGGCTCGGAAAATATCGATCACTCCGGTGGTGAGTGTTACAAGGGACTGACCGAAGGACTGCAACAAACCCTGGGCCTGCAGGCTTCGACTGCAACGTTCCCTCAGGTCGAGAACTGTGATGCCATCCTTTCGATCCGTTCCGATTTTTATGAAACCCATCCGGTCTTCGGCATGGTGGTTAATCAGGCGGTGCGTCGTAACGACGCCAAGCTGACCGTTATTGCTGATAAGCGTGGTAAGTTCACCAAGCTTCCCGAAGCAAAGACCCTGCTGCACAAGCCCGGTCTTGAGGTCAATCTGATCAACGCCATGTGCCGTGTCCTGCTGGATGAAGGCCTTGCCAAGACCGAGCGCTTGAGTGGTGTTGATGAGCTTAAGGCCGCGCTGGCCGACTATGCTCCCGAGACTGTTGCTGAAACAACAGGGGTGAGCGTTGACGCGATAAGGACTGCAGCTCGCGAGCTGGCTGCTGCTGAGAATGCCGCAATCCTGCTGGCCTACGGCCTGCCGTACACTGCGGCAAGCAAGGAGCTGGGGATCGCAGCCGCAAACCTGTCACTGTTGACAGGCATTGCTGGCCGTACCGGCTCTGGTCTGTATGTCTGCGGCGAGAAGAACAACAGCCAGGGTGCTATCGACCTTGCTGTTATGCCCGGCGCAACAGGTCTCGGTGCTCAGCAGATGCTCTCCGCTGCGGCGCAGGGCCAGTTGAAGGCTCTCTATGTCGTTGGTGAGGATATGGTTTCCTCCTACCCTGACCGCAAAGCTGTCGAGCTTGCTCTCGATAAGGTTCCGTTTTTGGTGGTTCAGGATCTGTTCCTTTCCCCCACGGCGCAGATGGCAGATGTTGTTCTTCCTGCGGCATCGTTCGCTGAGAAGGACGGAACATTCACCAACGCCGAGCGCCGTATCCAGCGCGTCCGCGCGGCGGTTCCGTCACCAGGCGACGCCCGGACCGATTTCAATATCTTATCTGATGTTCTGTCGGCTTTCGGAGCTCAGGCTCCAGCGACTGCCGCTGAGGCCTTTGCTCAACTGACTGCCGACACCGCAGCTTATCAGGGCATCAGTCTTGATATGCTCGGGGCCCAGGGCTACGTCTGGGGAACCGATATTCTCACACCGATTACTCGTAATCTGGTCGCGGTCGCCGGATCTAAACCCCTCGATGCTGCGCATCAGCTTCTGGTCGGCAGCGCTCTGTATCACAGCGGCACCATGTCGACCCATGCCAAGGGACCGATGGCCGTCGTCAGTGAGCCGTATATCGAATTTGGTCGTGAAGATGCCAAGGCTCTGAACGTGGCTGAAGGTGACCTCGTGAAGCTCAGCGCTGACGGCGAGATCATCGAAGCGAAAGCCAAGGTGGACAATCGTCTGCCTCAGGGTGTGCTGTTTGCGCCCTATCACTTCAGTGCACTCGGTTTGAATAAAATTTACCGCGGGCAGCCTGCTATCGCTGTCCAGGTTGGCAAGTAATTCTGAATTTTTGAATTGCTACGGACTCCAGGTTTGTAGCTGAAATCGGCAGCAATGCCATAGACTTGAAGGAAGAGGATGGTCATGACGCCAGAGGTTTTGACACTCTCGAACAACCCAATTCTGTTTACCGTCGCTATGTTGGCCAAGATTCTGGTTGCCTTTGCTGTAACCATGTTGATTGTTGCCTACGCGACCTGGGTTGAGCGTAAGGTTATCGGTCGTATGCAGACCCGGATGGGTCCCACCATGACGGGCCCCAAAGGGCTGTTGCAGCCGATTGCGGATGGTCTTAAGCTGTTCTTTAAAGAGGACATTATCCCTGCCGAAGCCAGCAAGTTCGCTTTTATTCTGGCGCCGATGATGCTCCTTGGACCGGCTCTGATCTCGATTGCGGTTATCCCCTTCGGCGGTGATCTGACCATTGGGAACTATATTATCCCGCTGCAGATTACCGACCTGAATGTCGGTGTCCTCTATATTCTCGCTATGGCAGGCCTGGGAGTTTATGGAATCGTCCTCGCCGGTGTGGCTTCGAACAGTAAATACTCTCTGCTCGGCGGCATCCGCTCAACCGCGCAGATGGTCTCTTACGAACTGGCGGCTGGCCTGTCGATTATCGCCGTCTTCATGCTCTCCGAAACCCTCAGCATGCGCGGCATCGTCGCTGCACAGCAGGGCCCGCTGTGGGGGTTCGAAGCTCTGAGCCTAATCCCCAACTGGTACATTTTTACTCAGCCTCTGGCGTTCGGCCTGTTTGTGGTCGGTTCGATGGCTGAGATCAACCGGACCCCGTTCGACCTTCCCGAAGCGGAGACGGAGCTCGTTTCCGGTTTCTGTACTGAGTACTCGTCGATGAAGTACGCTCTGTTCTTCATGGCGGAGTACGCCAACATGATTACAGTGTCGGCTATCGCGGCGACCCTGTTCCTCGGGGGTTGGGGTGGCGTCTTCTGGGGACCGGTTAACTTTCTGCTTAAGGTGTTCGGATTCATGTTCTTCTTCATCTGGATCCGCGCGACCTTCCCGCGTGTGCGTTATGATCAGCTGATGTTTATCGGTTGGAAAGTGATGTTGCCCCTTTCATTGGCCAACATCGTACTCACCGCGATCGCGGTTCTTCTCTGGCAGTAATCCTATATAGTCGCGTAGAGGATCGATATGTTTAAAGAATTTGCCAAAGGCTTGAGTATAACACTGAAGCATCTGCTTCCCGGGAACAAGACGACAGTCGACTATCCCAAACAGAGACTGGAGATTGCACCCCGCTTCCGTGGTCTGCATCGCCTTGTCCCTGCTCAGAACCGCGAAAAGTGTGTTGCCTGTTATCTGTGCCCGACCGTTTGCCCTGCCAAGTGCATCACTGTCGAATCTGCAGAGAACAGCAAGGGTGAGAAATACCCCAAGGTTTACGAGATCGACCTGCTGCGTTGTATTTTCTGCGGTTTCTGCGTAGAGGCCTGCCCGGTTGAAGCGATTGAGATGACCGGTGCGTACGAACTGGCCAACTACAAGCGGGAAGATTTTAACTTCAATAAAGAACGTCTTCTCAAGAATTAGGGAAAGGGAGCCGCGAATCCAATGGAAGCTATGCTTTTTTATCTGGTCGCTCTGGTTTCGGTCATTTCGGCATTCTTTGTAACCAAGTGCCGTAATCCGATCAACAGTGCGCTCTGTCTGGTCACCACTTTCCTTTGTCTGGCAGTCTTTTACGTCATGCTGCAGGCACCGTTTATGGCAGCCATACAGATCATGGTTTATGCCGGTGCCATTATGGTGTTGATCATCTTCGTTATCATGCTGCTGAACATCGGTTCGGTCGGTAAGAGCCGGTACACTCACGGGGTCGCCGGAGCGATTGTGTTGTCCTTTCTGTCCTTCATTGTCGCTGCTAAGTTTATTGCCGGCGGGACCGTTTCGAAGGCCGTTGGCGATATCAGTGCCGAGGTGGTACAGAGTTACGGGCATACCGAACTGATCGGTAAAGCTATGTTTACCGAGTTCCTTCTGCCTTTTGAGATTGCATCGATCCTGCTGCTGGTCGCGATTGTCGGCGCAGTTATCCTGTCGAAGCGCAAAGTTTAGTCGAGATTATCGGACCGGGAGATAGATCATGATTAGCGTATATCATTACATGATTTTGAGTGCCATCCTCTTCGCGATCGGTTCCTTTGGGGTGCTGACACGCAAGAATATGATTGTCATCTTCATGTGTATTGAGCTGATGCTCAATTCTGTAAACCTGACGTTTATTGCTCTTTCCCGCCACCTGGGAAATATGGACGGGCAGATCTTCGTCTTTTTTGTCATGACGGTTGCTGCTGCTGAGGCGGCAGTTGGGCTGGCCCTGATTATCGCCTTTTATCGCAATAAAGAGTCGATCGAGGTCGACGATTTCAGATTGCTCAAGTGGTAATCGTATTTCCCGCGCATTTCGGGTTTTTCAGCAAATAGGAGAGTTTGATGTACAGTAATCTGTGGCTCATCCCGTTCTTCCCGCTCGTGGGGTCGATCATTAACGGCCTGTTCGGCAAGAAGATCAAGAACGAGAAGGTCATCGGCGGTATCGCGACCATCGCGATCTTCCTCTCTTTCCTGGTGTCGTGCCAGAACTTTTTCCGTCTGCTCGGCGACACTGAGAAGGTTCATCAGCAGATTCTCGGATCGTGGATGTCGATCGGCATTCTGAATGTAGAATGGGGCTTCCTGCTTGATCCTCTGTCGGCACTGATGATCATGGTGGTTACCGGGGTTGGTTCCCTGATTCACCTCTATTCCATCGGTTACATGCACGGTGAGACGGGTTTCTATCGCTTCTTCAGCTACCTGAACCTGTTCTGCTTCTCGATGCTGATGCTGGTGCTTGGAAACAATGCGCTGGTCATGTTCATCGGTTGGGAAGGTGTTGGCCTCTGCTCTTATCTGCTGATCGGCTATTACTTTGAGAAGAAGAGCGCCGGCGATGCGGCCAAGAAAGCTTTCGTTGTTAACCGTATCGGTGACTTCGGTTTTCTCTGCGGTCTGTTCACTCTCTTCTGGGCACTGGGCAGCAAGGGGGTCTGGACGCTGAACTTTGTCGAGATCTCTGAAAATGCACACCTGCTGCAGAGTGGCGGTCTGCTGGTGACGGTTGTGACTCTCTGCTTCTTCCTCGGTGCAACCGGTAAGTCGGCACAGATTCCGCTCTACACCTGGCTTCCCGATGCAATGGAAGGTCCGACCCCTGTTTCGGCCCTGATCCACGCAGCGACCATGGTTACCGCTGGTATCTACATGATCGCTCGGATGAACATCCTCTTTGCCATGTCCCCGACCACGATGATGGTGATCGCATTTGTCGGTGCTGCGACGGCCCTGTTTGCCGCGAGCATCGGTTTCGCTCAGAACGATATCAAGCGCGTTCTCGCCTATTCGACGGTTTCGCAGCTGGGCTTCATGTTCATGGCGATGGGTGTTGGTGCATTCACTGCTGGTATCTTCCACCTGATGACCCACGCGTTCTTTAAGGCTTGCCTGTTCCTCGGATCCGGTTCGGTTATTCACGGTATGCACCACGCGTATCACCACGCGCACCTGCATGATGATCCGCAGGATATGCGTAATATGGGTGGTCTGCGCAAGTTCATGCCGATTACCTGGATTACCTATCTGCTCTCTTGTCTGGCGATTGCCGGCATGCCGTTCTTCGCCGGTTTCTTCTCCAAGGATGAGATTCTTTGGTGGACCTTCGCGTCGACTCGCGGTAGCTATCTGGTCTGGATCATCGGTACCATCGCAGCATGTATGACTGCGTTCTATATGTTCCGCAGCCTCTATATGACTTTCCATGGTGAGCAAAGGACTGACGTGCGAGCCAAGGACCATATCCCTGAGTCCCCCTGGGTTATTACCCTGCCCTTGATCATCCTGGCAGGTCTGGCGACTATTGCAGGTTTCATCGGTATTCCTCACGCCATCGATGTCGCTCATGTCGGTAACGGCATAGCGTCTTTCCTCGATCCAGTGTTCGGTCAGGCACAACAACTGCACAACATTGGAATTCCTGAGGATTTAGCTCATAACGTCGGTCTCGAAATCGGCCTGATGTGTATGTCGGTAGTCATCGGACTGATCGGTATCGGTGGTGCATACTACATGTACATGAAGAAGCAGGAACTGCCCGCCAAGTTTACCGGAGCATTCCCCGGTCTGCATAAAGCGGTCTTCAACAAATGGTATATCGATGAGCTTTACGACTTTCTGTTCGTCAACCCCTGCAAGAAAATCGGTACGTTCCTCTGGAAGGGCTTTGATGTCTGTGTCGTCGACGGGGTCGTCAACGGAATTGGCTGGGTTGTCAAAGGTCTGGCGTCTGGATTGCGCTACACTCAATCCGGTTTCCTGCACAACTACGCGATGATCATGGTGGTCGGTGTGGTTGTCATTGTCGGCTACTACATTTTCGGTTAATGCAATTCGGCAGCGATTTAAGATAAAGCTACAAGGAGCGATTCCACATGGCCGATAATCTTCTCAGTTTAATGACTTTCTTCCCGCTTCTGGGGATGCTGTTAATCCTCGTCATACCGCGGGATAACGGTTCACTACTGAAGAGCGCAACTTTGGTGGTTACCCTGATTACCTTTGTGCTCAGCTTGCCGCTTGCGTTTGACGATGTTTTCACCGTATCCGGCGGGATGCACTACCGTGAATTCCACGAGTGGATCAGCATCGGCAACTTCTTCCAAATGAACTACAACGTCGGTGTTGACGGAATCAGCCTCTGGCTGGTGATGCTGACCACGTTCATTATGCCGATCGCGGTTCTCTCGACCTGGAACGCCGTCGACAAGAACATCAAAGGGTTTATGGCGCTGCTGCTGCTGCTCGAAACGGGTATGCTCGGTGCGTTCATCTCTCTTGATCTGTTCCTGTTCTACATCTTCTGGGAACTGATGCTGATCCCGATGTACTTCCTGATCGGTATCTGGGGCGGAAAGAACCGCATCTATGCCGCAGTCAAGTTCTTCATCTATACAGCGGTCGGTTCTCTGCTGATGCTGGTGGCGATTATCTTCGTCTACTACTACGCGGTGCAGTCTGGCGCCCCGATCAACGGCTTCGGCATTCAAGAGTTCTACCGTCTGGCGATTCCTTCAGGTGCTCAGTACTGGTTGTTCCTTGCCTTCGGCTTCAGCTTTGCGATCAAGGTTCCGATGTTCCCGCTGCATACCTGGTTGCCTGATGCGCACACCGAGGCACCGACTGCGGGTTCGGTTATCCTTGCCGCCGTGCTGCTGAAGATGGGTACTTACGGATATGTCCGCTTCGCCATGCCGCTGTTTCCCGATGCGCTGCAGACCTTCATCCCACTGCTGGCATTCCTGTCGGTGGTCGGTATCGTCTATGGCTCACTGGTAGCCATGATGCAGGAAGATGTCAAAAAGCTGGTTGCCTATTCATCGGTTGCTCACCTTGGCTTCGTTATGCTCGGTATCTTTGCGATGAACATGCAGGGTCTGGCTGGCGGTATGATCCAGATGATCAACCACGGTATTTCAACCGGCGCGCTGTTGCTTATCGTTGGATTCATCTACGAGCGTCGTCACACCCGCTTGATCAGCGAATTCGGTGGATTGGCCCATAAGATGCCGATTTTCGCCACGATCTTCCTGATCATCACCTTCTCCTCCATCGGCCTGCCCGGAACCAACGGCTTCGTAGGCGAATTTCTGGCTCTGATGGGTGCGTTTGAGAGCGGTCTGCGCTGGTATGCAGTTGTAGCAACGACCGGCGTTATCTTTGCCGCTGTTTATATGCTCTGGATGTACCAGCGTGTGATGTTCGGTAAGATGACAAATCCTGCTAACGAGAATCTGAAGGACCTCTCTGCACGTGAGATTGTCCTGATGGTGCCTCTGTTGGTGTTCGTCTTCTGGATCGGTGTGTACCCCAACACCTTCTTTGAGAAGATGAATCCGGCCATGGAGCAGCTGTTGAATCAGATGGAGTCTAAGGTTGCTGTTGTCGAGCAGGTTGAGCAGCCGGTTGTCGCCCAGATGGTTGAATACAAGTAATTGAATTGATATAAACACGGTTTCCCGAGGAGCTGTTCGATGGAAAATCTGGCGCAAATCGCCATGGAGAGTGTGAATTTTCAGGCTATCATGCCCTCTCTGGTCCTCTGTTGCTTCGGCATGGTTCTGTTGCTTGTTTCGGTCTTTTTAGAGCGCGGCAGAACAGCACCTATCTGTTGGCTGAGTATTATCGGTCTGGTTGTCACCGGGATCATTTCGATCAACGGATGGAACGATCCCCAAGCGGGCTTTGCCGGCGGGGTCGTTCTGGATAACTTCGCCACTTTCTTCAACCTGACCTGTTTGATTGCGGCCGGGTTGACAATTCTGATGTCTGACAGTTATCTGCACCGTGAAGGGTATCCGGTCGCTGAATACTATCCACTGATCCTGTTTACTACCGCAGGTGCTATGTGGATGGCTTCGGGTACCGACCTGATGACCATTTTCCTCGGGCTTGAGGTTCTGTCGGTCTCTCTGTATGTCCTGGCGGGCTTCTTTCGTGGCCAGCTGCGTTCCAACGAGGCCGGGCTCAAGTATTTCTTCCTCGGTGCATTTTCGACCGGCTTCATGCTGTACGGTGTGGCCCTGCTCTACGGTGTTACCGGCACAACCAAGGTTGCTGGAATTGCCGAAGCGATTCGCCTGATGCCCGATGCATCGTCCAATCCAATGATTATCGCCGGCGCCATCCTGCTGTCGATCGGATTCCTGTTTAAGATCGGTGCTGCGCCGTTCCATATGTGGACGCCCGATGTCTATCAGGGTGCTCCGACCCCGATCACAGCGTTTATGAGTGCCGGTCCTAAAGCGGCTGCTTTTGCTGCCTTCATGCGCGTCACCTATATCAGTCTCGACAGCCTGCAGGTTGACATGTCCGCCATGTTCTGGGTTCTGGCGGTGCTGACCATGACCATCGGTAACTTTGTTGCCATCGCACAGAAAGACGTCAAGCGGATGCTGGCGTTCTCCTCCATATCCCACGCGGGCTATGCGCTGGTGGGTATGGTGGCGTGGAACGAAGTCGGCTTCTCCGGAATCCTCTTCTACATGCTGGTCTACACCTTTATGAACATCGGTGCCTTTGCTGTTCTGGTCCTGATTGGCAAGCAGGGTGAGGATAACCTGACTCTGGATGGTATGGCTGGTTTGGGCTATAAGCGGCCCTTCCTCGGTGTCGCCATGGCCATTTTCCTCTTTTCGCTGATGGGTCTGCCGCCGACAGCTGGTTTTACCGGTAAGTTCTTTATCTTCGCCGGTGCGCTGAAGGCCGGTTATGTCTGGCTGGCGATCCTGGGTGTCCTGAACTCGGCGGTGTCACTGTACTACTACCTGCGTGTTATGGTGTACATGTACTTCCGTGATCCGGTTGAGGATTTCTCCTGGGTCAAGATGGAGATGGCAACAATCGTTTCCATCCTCATTGCCATCGCTGGCGTGCTGTATCTGGGCGTTCTTCCCGGACCAGTGATGGAACTGGCGAAACTGTCGATTTTCTAGATCGGCCTACAGCTCGAACTTAAAAAGCCCTCCGTTTTACGGGGGGCTTTTTTTATTGCAAACGGTTTGAGGCGGGGGAGCCGTTAGAGAAGCTCAAGCAGCGCTAATTGCTCGTGCGGGGTGGTGTAGGAAGGCTGTCCACACCACAGAAGCAGGTCGTTGATCAGGGTCAGTTCGTCCTGATTCGCTTCGGGATTCAGACGGGTCAGCAGCTGTCGAGTCCTCAGTGCATCGAACCAGACATGAAAGGCCCGCAGAAAGTCGGGTTGTGTCTGGTACTGGCACTGCAGGCGAGTCCACACAGAACGAAAATCAAGGCTATCGATCAGTTCCAACAGCATGGGGCTTAACTGGTGCGCCTGCTGGCGGACGGTGTCACTGTCCACCTGCCAACAGTGTGAAACCAGCTGTAACCATTGCTGCAGAACAGCGAATGATGACTGAGCGCACAGGGTGTAAGGTTTCTGTCGGTCTGCTGAGAGAGCATCAACGACACGGCCGGTGCCGAAAGGCACCCGGTCTGAAATTCGCGCCGAAGGCATTACCCGGGTGTCATTCAGAGGTGTGACACAGGACGTTTTTGCCACCTGTTGAAGAAAATAGAAATCCTCTCCCGCCAAGCGGCGGTTCATCCCTCCAGCACGTGCATAGTCGAGCGCCGCACAGGCAAATGCACTGCCGATACTGATAAAGGCGTAGGGCGAGCCCGCCACCGCCAAACCCAGAGTGTAGCTACGCAGATACCGTTCATAGCGCCGGATCGCATGTTCGGCCTGTGGCGATGCTGCCGGAGCATGACGAAACGGTATGGTCACCGCCCCCGTCTGCTTGTTGCTGAAATGGTCAAACAGTGCGACGAGATACGTTTCTGTAACCAGCGTGTCAGCGTCGAGGGACACAATAAATGGATGACGATCCCAGTTCAAACCCTGCAGGCTAAGATCCATCCCGATCTTGCGCGCCAGCCCCACGCCCTGCTTTTCCGGCAGCTCTACACCGGAGCTGGAGGCGTCGACCCAATGCAGTCGCAGTGTCGAGTGGTGCCGGTAGCTCTCCAGAAGCCTGAGGGTGGCCTGGTTATCATGTCGAATGTGGGGTGCGGCACTTGCGCGATTGTTAACGACCACAAGCACCCGTGTCTGGTCCAGCAGGTGCTGTGGATTCGTTTCCAGGCTGCGCAAGGTGTGTGGCAGGGACTCGCTTTCGCCGAGGGCCGGAATCACAATACAGGCGAGGCAGGGGGACTGATCGAGCCCATTGATGACCCATGGCCCCTGGACTGCCCGTTTGATCAGGTAGCTCTCGACCGGTGGCGGGATCTGTCTCATTGGTGCGTTGAGCCCGTCTGTTGAAGCCGTTTTAGAAGTATCTGCAGCGGTTGCTTGTCGCCGTCCAGCCAGTGAATCGCGGTGCCCTGCCGCTCCATCCGCCTAAACCAGGTGTCCTGCCGTTTGGCAAATTGGCAGATAGCAGTGTAGAGCTTCTGCACCATATCGTTCCTGCTCAATTCTCCCTGCAGGTGCTGCGCGATCAGACGGTATTCCAGACCATAAAATTCCAGAGAGGCCCAGCTTAC
>PKUC01000108.1 GCA_002868865.1 Desulfuromonas sp.
CTCCCCTGCGTCGAAAACATGATAGGTCTCCACAGTCGGCAGCAACAGCTTGAAAATTGTCCGGTCCTCATCATGCTCATCAAGGCCGACACGACCCCGCATCCGATCGACCACCGCCTTGACCAGCGCGAGTCCAACACCCACACCGCAGGGTTTATCGGTGTTCAAATCACCGAGCTGGGTGTACTGGTCAAAAATCGTCTCACGCGCATCAGCAGGGATGCTGGCACCGTCGTTGGCGATCCGCAGACAGATACAAGGCCCCTGTTGACAGCGCTCAACAGTTGCCTGAACCGTCAGCCGCCCGCCCTCACGGTTGAACTTAACCGCGTTGTCGAGCAGCGCTTGCAGCGCCATGGAAAATTTCTCAACATCACCGTACAGTTCAGGGAGATCATCGGGGACTGTGATCTCGACCTGGAGATGACGTTGCGCAATCTCGCGCGTCTGTGTTTCCAGAGCACTGTGGAGGGGAAGATCCAGCGCAAATGCCTTCCATTGCCAGCGCTCGCGGTCCGACTCGATGGAGAACAGGCGCAGCATACCGCTGATCAGGCGCTCTAAGTTCCCCCCTTCTTCACGGACCTGATGCAGGTAATCCTTCAGCTCACTTTCAGACAGCCTGTGAAAAAATGTCAGCGCCAGATCGACAAAACCCATCATCGAAGTCAGCGGGGTTTTTAGCTCGTGAGACAGATTGGAAACCATCCGCGTGCGCGCCCGGTTGAACTTGACCAGATCCTTATTGATCCGCTCAAGGGTATCTGCCTGCTGACGCAGGCTGTTGACGAGAGTGAAGTTTTCGATGGCCAGTGCAACCTGATGAGCAATAGTCACCAGTAGATTCTGATCTTCGATACCGAACAGCTGTCCGGTCAGTTTATTGCTGACGTTGATGACACCGAGAATCCGGTCACGCAGCAGAATCGGTACGGTCAGCAGCGACTTTGTCTTGTAGCGCTCGCCACCGACCAGTCCATGAAAGTGGCTCTCAATCTCCAGGTCGCGAATCAGCAGTGGTTCTCCGGTTTTTAGGACATAACCGGACACACCCTGCCCCGAAGAGATATGCACCGAATTGATGACCTCTTCCGACAGACCACGCGCCGCTGCGATCTTCAGGGTCCCGTCCCCTTCGCTCAACATCAGCGATGCTGACTCGACGCCGACCGAAACAGTGATCGAATCGATGATCCTCTCGAGAAGCTCCTGCAGGACGTTCTCTCTATTGGTGGTTTCACCGATCTGACGGAGAAGGACCAGATCGGACATCCGCCGCTGCGCTTCCTCGTAAACCTGCTCACGCCGCATCTCGGAAAGGTAGGCCGACACACCCCTCTCGGCCGCGACCAGCAAACGTTCCTCCGCTACCGGCCGGAGCAGAAAATCGAGGGCATTTTCACGCATCACCTGACGGACGATATGAAAATCTTCCTGTTCAGACAACATCACCACCTGAACCGCCGGAGTGGTCTGCTTGATTTGACGCAGAATCTCCAATCCATCCGGACCGGTCATGGTCAGGCTGCAAAAGACGATGCCGGCCTCCCCCACCGTAAGCTGCTTTTTGACCTGTGCGCTGGTCTGAGCACAATCGACCTGATAATCGCGCGCGTGCAGCCAGCCCTGCAGCACATCCAGCTCTGCAGGGTCTTCACTGATCAACAGGATTTTCGGAGCACTATTCGCTTCGGATCCGGCCATAAAAGTCTTCGTCTCGCGGGCTACTGCCCGCAGCACTTCTTATATTTTTTGCCGCTGCCACAGGAACAGGGATCGTTACGACCGACCTTATCCTCATCGCGGGTTTTAGGGGCGTTGGTCGCGTCTTCAGAACCACTGAGCTGACTGACAACCTTCTGCTGGCGACGCTGCTGCGCCTCCATCTCTTCGATGTCTTGTTCACGAGCCAACTGGACAAAAAACAGCTTCTGAATAACCTCCTGACGGATCCGCCCCATCATCTCCATAAACAGGGTGTAGGCCTCGCGCTTATATTCTTCCTTGGGATTCTTCTGCGCATACCCGCGCAGACCGATCCCCTCTTTCAGATGATCGATCGACAACAGGTGCTCCTTCCAGCGCGCATCGATAGTCTGCAATAAAAGGATGCGACTGAGATGATCCATCACCTCGGGCGTAAAGGCCTCGCGCTTGACAGCAAGGGCACCGTGGGCCTGATCCTTCAAATATGCCTCAAGATCCCCACGGGAGCCTTTCTGGCGATCGATGCCGTCAAGATCGGGAACAAAGGCAAACTGTTTGGAGAAATCATCGATCAGGCGATCCCAATCCCAGTCCGCGGCGTTGGTCTTTTCCGGACAGAACGAAGCCACCATATCTTCGACCATCTCATCGACGATGCTGCCGACGGTGCCGGGCAGATCATCACCGCTCAAAACCTCGCGCCGCTGGGTATAAATCACCTCGCGTTGACGATTCATGACATCGTCATATTCGATCAGGTGCTTGCGGATATCGAAGTTGTGCGCCTCAACCTTCTTCTGCGCGTTTTCGATCGCCTTGCTGATGATGCCGTGTTCGATCGGCTCACCTTCAGGGATTTTCAGTTTCTCCATGACAAAAGCGACTCGCTGCGATCCGAAGATCCGCAGCAGGTCATCTTCCAGACTTAAATAAAACCGGCTCGCGCCGGGGTCTCCTTGACGACCGGAACGCCCACGCAACTGGTTGTCGATGCGACGGGATTCATGACGTTCGGTGCCGAGGATATACAGTCCACCGGCAGCAAGGACCTCTTCTTTTTCCGCGGCGCAGATCGGTTGATATTTTTCCAACGCCTGCTGATAAGCCGCCTCAACGTTCTCGGCATTGGCGGTTTCGACCTTGGCCATCATCTCGGGGTTGCCACCGAGGACGATGTCCGTCCCCCGCCCTGCCATGTTCGTCGCGATGGTGACCGCGCCCTTACGGCCCGCTTGGGAGACGATCAGCGCTTCGCGACTGTGCTGCTTGGCGTTGAGAACGTGGTGCGGAACGCCCCGTTTCTTCAGAAGGGTCGAGAGTACTTCCGATTTTTCGATGGAGATGGTTCCCACCAGAACCGGCTGTCCACGTTTGTAGCAATCGGCGATATCCTCGATGGTCGCTTTGAACTTTTCGATCTCGGTCTTATAGATAATATCGGCGTTATCGCGGCGCTGCATGGGACGGTTTGTGGGGATGACCGCCACCTCAAGGTTGTAGATCTGCTTGAACTCAGTGGCCTCGGTTTCGGCAGTTCCGGTCATCCCGGCAAGTTTCTCATACATGCGGAAATAGTTCTGGAAGGTGATCGTCGCCAGGGTCTGATTCTCACTCTCTATCTTGACCCCTTCTTTGGCTTCTACGGCCTGGTGCAGGCCGTCACTCCAGCGCCGCCCCGGCATCAAACGGCCGGTAAACTCATCGACGATCATCACCTGATCATCACGGACAACATAATCCACATCGCGCACGAACAGCGCGTGTGCCTTGAGGGCTTGGTTGACATGATGGAGCAGCTCGATATGGGTCGGATCGTAGAGGTTATCGATTCCCAACAGTTTTTCGACCTTGGCCACGCCATCTTCGGTCAAGGCGGCCGACTTTCCTTTTTCGTCGACAGTGAACTCTCCGGTGTGACTCTTCACCGACTGGCCGATCCTTCCTTCACGACTCTCGACCGTCTCACCCTTCTTCAGCTGCGGGATAATTCGATTCACCCGGTAATACAGCTCGCTGGACGACTCACTGGGACCGGAGATAATCAGAGGCGTTCTGGCTTCATCGATCAGAATCGAATCGACCTCATCAACGATAGCGTAGTGCAGTGGACGCTGGACATAATCTTCCAGATCGAACTTCATATTGTCGCGCAGGTAATCGAAGCCGAATTCGTTGTTGGTGCCGTAGGTAATATCGGCTACATACGCCGCCTTACGGTCATCATCACTGATACCGTGAATAATGCACCCGACGCTCAGTCCAAGAAAGCGATACACCTGCCCCATCCAGTCAGCGTCCCGGCTGGCCAGATAGTCATTGACCGTCACCACATGAACACCTTTGCCAGGCAAAGCATTGAGGTAGACCGGCAATGTCGCCACCAGCGTCTTCCCCTCACCGGTTTTCATCTCCGAAATCATCCCGCCGTGCAGCACCATGCCGCCGATAAGCTGGACATCAAAGTGGCGCATGCCGAGAACACGCTTGCTCGCCTCACGAACGGTGGCAAACGCTTCGGGGAGCAGGTCATCGAGAGTCTCACCCTGCTCAAGGCGCTGACGAAACTCAGGGGTTTTACCCTGCAACTGCTCATCGGTCAGTGCCGAAATCTCGTCTTCCAGGCTGTTGATCTTATCAACCATCGGCTGCATGCGCTTCAGATGACGATCGTTGGGGTTCCCCATTATTTTGTGAATCAGTGCACGAATCATTCAGAAAAACTCCGGAAAGACGTTTTCAAAAAATCGCCGTAAAGCCATCGAAAACGTCAAGGGTTGTGGGTCGTTAAACGCAGGGCATTCTCATTCATTAAATGCCGACGCATGTTAGCACAATGGGTTTTCAACCCACAACAAAGAAAGGCGCAACCAGAGGTGCGTTAACAGTCGAGGGCAGCGTCACAAACAGAACAAAAAACGACAGCAAAGAAGAGCTGCCGTAAGTGACGAAAAGGTGAACAGGGAAGAATTTACAGGCTTTTACGCGGATCGATGGGCACTCCGTCCAACAGCACCTCGTAATGCACATGGGGACCGGTTGATCGTCCGGTGTTGCCGACTTCGGCGATCTTGTCACCACGCGAAACCCGCTGTCCCCGCTTGACCAGATTCTTTGAATTGTGGGCATATCGTGTGCGATAACCATAACCATGGTCAAGAACAACCATCTTGCCGTAACCGGGCGACGTTTCAACCCGCGCCACCACGCCATCAGCCGTCGCAAAAATCGGCATTCCCGTATTGGCGGCAATATCGAGGCCCTCATGATGCTTGCGCTGACCCGTATAGGGCGATTTGCGCACACCGAAATATGAGGTAATCCACCCCTTCACCGGCCAACCATGTGGAGTCGCTCCGGAGAGAGACTGCCGGTCGTTGAGTAGACTGCGGATCTCTTCCTGACTCTGACGGCGCAGTTCAATCGCTACCCGCATGTCGTTGATCTGCTTCTGTATATCGGACAGGACTGCGTCGTCTTCCGTTTCAGAGGCACCACCGATGCCAGGGGGCAGATCGTCGACAGAAGTATCGATATCGGCCATCCGGCGGATCGACGCATCGGTTTCCGCCAGCAGTACCATCTCCTGCCTCAATCGGGAAAACTCCATCGACAGATGCTGGTAATCGTGCCGCTGTTGACTATTTTCAACCTGAAGTCGCATCAGAGCGTCCTGATTGGCGCTTAGTTGCGAATAATCACTGACGACGTAACCCAGCACAGCCAGACCCAGCCCGGCCATCAGGATACAGCACGCCAACAGCGCACGTGAAACCACCAGACGGCGCACCTTCTGTCCCGACTCGGGGATAATCATTAATGTAAAACGTTTTGAACCCAACGAATACTCCAAGTGTGGCGAATAAACGGAATAATCAATATATGCGGCGACAGTACACAAATTCCATCGCAAAGTACAGAGCTACAACTCTCAACACAAGATCAGAGGACGTGATTAACCTCTATCATCGCTGCTGAAGAAACAAAGCCGGTTAAAACAGACGCCATCGCTCATCATCTTGGTCATGGCATCAACCGTCAGCGGGCGGCTGAAGTAGTACCCCTGCATCTCGTTACATCCACGCTCGCGTAAAAACGCTAACTGCTCCTTGGTTTCGACTCCTTCGGCGATAACCCGCAGGCGCAGACTTTTGGCCATCATGATTACCGCTTCGACGATCGCCGCATCATCCTGATCCTGCGGGATATCACGCACGAACGTCTGAGCGATCTTGACTCGATCTATGGGAAAGTTCTTCAAGTAACTCAGTGAGGAGTAGCCCGTGCCAAAATCGTCAATGGCCAAATGGATACCGCGGACCTTGAGATCGGTCAGGGTCAGAATGGCGTCTGAGGCACTCTCCAAAATACCACTTTCAGTCAACTCCAGTTCGAGACAATCAGGATCCAGACCGGTTTCCTGGAGGATCTGATCAACAGACGCGGCGAGGTTCGGTTGTCCGAACTGGCGGGCCGAAAGATTAACCGCAACCCGTGGAACATGACATCCATTGTCTTGCCAGGCCTTTGCCTGACGACACGCACTACGCAGGACCCATTCACCGATCGGCACAATCAGGCCGGATTCTTCAGCCAGCGGAATAAAGGTTGCCGGAGAGATCATCCCGAGATCGGGGTGGTTCCAGCGCAACAGCGCCTCCATACCGGTCATGCGGCCCGTTTCCAGATCGAGCTGCGGCTGATAGTGGAGCGACAGCTGATCCAACTCCAGCGCCTCGCGGAGATAGTTTTCCATGGCCAGCCTTTCGACCGCCTTGCGGTTCATCTCCTCGGAAAAAAACTGGTAGTTGTTGCGTCCGTGATCTTTGGCGGCGTACATCGCTGTATCGGCATTTTTAAGCAGGGTCTCTTCGTCCTCACCATCAGAGGGATAGAGGGCCACACCGATACTGCCCGAGCTGTGGATCTCGACTCCGATCAACGAAAATGGCCGACAGAGCTCATCGAGAATTTTTCGGGCCATTGCCGTCACGTCATGCATCTTAGTGATCGATGTCAGCACGACAACAAACTCATCGCCACCGAGGCGGGCAACGGTATCGGTACTACGAACGCAGCTGCGCAGACGATCGGCGACCATCTTCAAAAGTTCATCCCCAACCGCATGCCCCTGGGTGTCGTTCACCTGTTTGAAGCGGTCGAGATCAAGAAACAGAATCGCAACCTGAGATGCATCGCGCTTGGCTTGTGCCAACACCTGATGCAACCGATCCCGCAACAGGGCGCGATTGGGCAATTCCGTCAGGCCGTCGTAATAGGCCAACTGTTCAATCTTTTGCTCGGTCCGCTTGCGCTCGGTAATATTGTGGAGGATACAATGGGTCTGTTTAAAACATCCTTGGCCATCGGTGCCGACACGACCGACCACCGAAACAATCATCTCCTCGCCACCCTTATCCAGCAGGCTGAACTCGACCCCATCGATAACGCCTGTTTCCAGAAATTGCGGCAGAGCCTTGACCTGCTTCCGGGCCGATTCAGGTGTCATGAATTCACTAAAATATCGACCGATCACCTCTTCACGTGTATATCCGAGCATCGACAGAAATGCCTGGTTCACCTCGATAAAACATCCGTCGTTGTCCAGCGACTGGTAGGCCAACGGGGCCTGCTCGTACAGGGCGCGAAAACGCAGCTCGCTTTCCTGTAGCGCTTTTTCCGCTTTCTTGCGAGCCGAGATATCGATAAACGTCTCTAACAGCAGCTTTCGCCCCCTGAGGGTGACTTCTGTGACCGTTTTCAGGATCGTCGGGTTTTTCCGACTGACATGACGTAGAGCACATTCTCTGTTAAACAAGTTCTTGCCCAGATCCGTAACCGGGCAGAGCCCCTTATGGGCTGTACAGATCGCGTCCTGACAGTTCATACCGATGATTTCTTCACGGCTCAGACCTGACATCTCCAGAGCGGTCTCATTAACCTCTACAATCGTGTGAGTTTCCGGATCAACCAGAACAATGCCGGCCTGAACGGAATCGACGATAGTCTGCAGGCGGTGCTCGGTCTCACGCAGCGACAGTTCGATCTGACGGCGTTCTGAGATATCGGTGTAGACCAGAACGACCTGGACGATTTCATCATGCTGATTTTTGATCGGTGCTCCAACCACGTGGTAATGCCGACCACCTATTTCGGTATCGGTCTGCTCCACCGTCCAACGGGCCGCTACAACCTGATCAAAGACACACTCGTCTGGAATATCCTCCGGCTCGCAGAGCACCGTACGGAAATTTCCACCAATGACATCGTCCCGGTCCGGAAAGAACATTTCCTGACTTTTGCGATTGTGCGCGACAAGACACATCTGGTGATCGACAACGAGGATACCGGCACCGGCGGAGTCGAGAATCGTCTGAATCTCTTTACCGGCCAGAGCAAGCTCATCATTGGTTTCGTTGAGATGCTCTAGAATCTGTTGAAAGGTGTCACTGACGATCCCGATCGGATCAAGGGACAGAAGGGTTTCATCGTCCAGCTCCTCCGGTTTGAGGGGAAGGGTTCCCATC
>PKUC01000046.1 GCA_002868865.1 Desulfuromonas sp.
CGCCGGTCTGATCTGTAACAGTCGGAATACCGACTGCGAAGCTGAGCTTATTACCGCTCTGGCTAAAAAACTGGGCACCCAGATGATCCACTTCGTTCCCCGCGACAACCAGGTTCAGCGCGCCGAGCTGCGCCGCATGACCGTTATCGAGTACAGCCCTGATCACAAGCAGGCCGAGGAATACCGCACTCTCGCGAAGAAGATCGACGAAAACAAGATGTTCGTCGTTCCGACCCCGCTGGAAATGGAAGAGTTGGAAGAACTGCTGATGGAATTCGGCATTATGGAAGCGGAAGACGAGACGATCGTCGGCGTCGCCGAGTCTGCTTAGACGGCGGACGATTTGTCCCCGACTCGGCGTTACTTCGAAAAGCCTCACGCTCGACGTAGCGCTGCTACGACTCGCCCGCGACTTTCCGGCGCGCCTTGATTCGGGACCAACTTGTCCGCCGTCAACGGTGGCGGGTTGAGAGCGATTCAGAACAATAAGGAGAAATACGAATGAAAGAAAGAAAGCCCGTTAAGGGCGTTACCATAGAAAGTACCGAAAAACTGATCGCTGAAACACTGGCAGAGATGCCGGAAAAGGCGGCGAAGAAGCGCGCCCCGCACCTGGGGGCCAACGAGCCTTCCGCGTCCCCCTGCGCGGTCAAGTCGAACAAGAAGGTCGTTCCCGGGGTGATGAGTCAGCGCGGCTGCGCCTATGCGGGCGCCAAAGGGGTGGTCTGGGGGCCGATTCGCGACATGGTTCATGTGTCCCACGGCCCGATCGGCTGCGGTGTGTACAGCTGGGGAACCCGGCGTAACCTGATGCAGGGTGTTCCCGGTGTCACCTCGTTCCCGATGGACTTCACCTCCGATTTTCAGGAGCGCGACATCGTTTACGGCGGTGACCAGAAGCTGGAAAAACTGCTGAAAGAAGCGGATGAGCTGTTCCCCCTCAACAAGGGGATGTCGATCCTCTCTGAGTGTCCGGTCGGCCTGATCGGTGACGACATCAACGCCACGGCCAAGAAGATGGAAAAAGAGCTGGATAAGCTGGTGGTTCCCTGTAACTGCGAAGGGTTCCGTGGTGTGTCTCAGTCGTTGGGGCACCACATCAGTAACGATTCGATCCGTGACCACATCATCGGCAAATATGAGTTTACTGAAAAAGCCGGTCCCTACGATGTGGCTCTGATCGGTGATTACAATATCGGCGGCGATGTCTGGGCGGCCAAACCGATCCTTGAGGAGATCGGTCTCAACGTCAAATCGGTGTGGACCGGTGACGGTGAAGTCGAGAAGATCGCGGCGACCAATACGGTCAAGCTCAACCTGATCCACTGCTACCGCTCGATGAACTACATGTGCAAGGTGATGGAAGAGAAGTGGGGCATCCCCTGGCTGGAGTACAACTTCTTCGGTCCGACCAAAATCGAGGAATCGCTGCGTGCCATTGCTGAACTGTTCGACGACAAGATCAAGAAGAACGTCGATAAGGTGATCAAGAAGTACCGCAAGGAGATGGACGCAGTGATCGCCGAGTACAAGCCGCGCCTCAATGGCAAAACCGCCATGCTGTTCGTCGGTGGTCTGCGCCCGCGGCACACCATCGGTGCTTACGAGGATCTCGGTATCCAGATCACCGGTGCCGGTTACGAGTTTGCCCACCAGGATGACTACGATCGGACCGCCCCGGAGATGGCCAAGGGCACGCTGATTTACGATGATGTCTCCGAGTTCGAGCTGGACAAGTTCGTCGAAGAGCTCAAACCCGATCTGGTCGGCAGCGGCATCAAGGAAAAATATGTCTTCCAGAAGGCAGGCATTCCGTTCCGTCAGATGCACAGCTGGGATTATTCCGGTCCGTACCACGGATATGAGGGTTTCAAGATTTTCGCCCGCGATATCGACATGGCGATCAACTCACCTACGTGGGGATTGGTGAAGAGTCCGTTTTAAATCGTGAGGGGAGAATTGTGAGGAGTTAATTCCATCTCACCCCTTGCGCCTCACTCCTCACGTTTTCAAGGAGATAGATGAAAATGAGCGAAGCTGTAGCTTTAAAGAAAGTGACCGAACACTCCCCCGAGGAGATTGAAAAGGTCAAAAACTGGATCAATACCGAAGAATATAAAGAGAAGAACTTTGAGCGGACCGCGCTGGTGGTCAACCCGGCCCACGCCTGTCAGCCACTCGGTGCGCAGATGGTAGCCACCTCATTTGAAGGTTCCCTGCCGTTCGTGCACGGCTCGCAGGGCTGTGCCTCTTATTTCCGCAGTACCTTCAGCCGTCACTACCGCGAACCGGCAGCCGCCACCTGCGATGCTATGACTGAGGACGGTGCGGTGTTCGGCGGACAGAACAATCTGTTCGAGGGCCTGGAGAACGCCTATGCCCTTTACAAGCCGAAGATGATGCCGGTCTACACCACCTGCATGCCCGAGGTTATCGGTGACGACCTGACCGCCTTTATCAAAAATGCCAAGTCAAAGGGGCATGTCCCGGAGGAGCTTCCGATCCCCTACGCCAACACCCCGAGTTTCAACGGCACCCACATCCATGGTTATGACGCCATGCTGAAAAGCGTCCTGCAGGATTTGACCAAAGATCAGAAGATTGAGGGCAAATGTACCGGCAAGCTGAACCTGATCCCCGGTTTCGACGGCAACGTCGGTAACCTGCGCGAATACAAACGAATCTGTGAACTGATGGGGATCCCCTACACCATGCTGGCCGATTCCTCTGATGTGTTCGATTCAGGCTGTGACGGTGAGTACAAGCTCTACTCCGGTGGCACCAAACTGGAAGACGCCGCGGAGAGTATCAACGGCAAAGCGACCATCGCCCTGCAGAAGTATTCGACAACGACAAGCATGAAATGGATTAACGCCGAATTCTCAGGAGAAAAAGAGGTTCTGCCGATGCCGTTCGGGGTGAAAAAGACCGATGAGCTGATACTCAAGCTGAGTGAGCTGTTTGACAAGCCGGTTCCCGAACAGTTGAAGAAAGAGCGCGCCCTGGCTGTGGATGCCATGACCGACGCTCACCAGTACCTGCACGGCAAGAAGTTCGCCGTCGCCGGTGATCCCGATTACCTGATCGGCATCGTCTCCTTTTTGTTGGAGATGGGCGCGATCCCCCATCATGTGCTCTGCTCACGGGCCACCAAAAAGTTCAAAAAAGAGATGGAGGCGCTGCTCGAGTCCTCTCCCTTCGGTGCCGGATGCACCTGCTATATCAACAAGGATCTCTGGCACATGCGCAGCCTGCTGGTGACCGATCCGGTCGACGGCATCATCGGCGATACCCACGCCAAGTGGGCCGCCAGGGACGCCAAAATTCCGTTGTTCCGGATCGGCTTTCCGATTATCGACCGGGTCAACCTTCATCGCAGCCCGGTTGTCGGGTACAGCGGCGCAATCAATATCCTCAGTATGATTGCCAACAAGTTCCTCGATATCAAAGATGAAACCTGCGAGGACCAGTGGTTTGAGATGATGAGATAGGAAGCGGCCCTTTTCCGCCAGCTCGGCGTCAGCCTGCAAATCGACTTGTGCGGCGTAGCGCTGCTCCGCCTCCGTGTGATTTGTCGGCTTCCTTGATCTGACGGAAAATTGATCGCTTCTTTATCGGATTTGAAATGAATCGGGCGGGGACGCCCCCGTCCGATTCAAAATCTCAGCGCTCTTTGCGAGCCCTGCGGTGAACAGGATTCTTAAATGATCCGTACACGCCGATTCGAAATAGTGTCCGCTAAAGAAAGAGAAGGATGTTTTATGAAAGTCGCATTTGCCAGTACCGACAAGATCCATGTCAACGAACATTTCGGACGGGCCGAACAGTTTTACATCTGGAATGTGGGTCCCGACGAGTCAGATTTTTCCGGGGTGGTTCAGGTGTCCTCTGCGGGGGACGACGAGGCAGATCGCATCGAAGCGCGCTGCTCCGGTCTGGCCGATTGCGCCCTGGTTTATGTCGCTCAGATCGGTGGACCGGCAGCGGCCCGGTTGGTGCAGAAAAAAATACATCCCCTCAAAAGTAAAACTCAGGAGCCGATCAGCGAGGTGATTGAAAAATTGCAGGAGGTCTTAAAAGGGACTCCGCCGCCGTGGCTGCGCAAGGCTTTGATGAAAAACTAAACACAAAACAGGAGAAAGAAGATGGCATTACTGACCGGAACAACGTATGGCGGCAGCGAGTGGACTCCGACCTTCGCCATGTCGATCGACGAAGAGAAATGCATCGGTTGCGGCCGCTGCTTTAAGTCTTGCGCCCGCAAGGTGCTGGGTCCGGAGGATCATGAGGATGAAGAATCCGAATCGATCCGGATGATTATGACCATTGTCAATCAGGATAACTGCATCGGTTGCGCCGGTTGCGGTGTCGCCTGCCCGAAAAAATGCTTCAGTTTTGCAACCAAGGATGCCTAACAGGAGGCGATCATGCTTATTGCAGTGACTTCAACGTCCGGACACATGGTCGATCAGCACTTCGGTAAGGCCGAGCGGTTTCTGATCTATGATTACGGTGGCGGCAGCTCCGCCCCGATCAAGGAAGTCTCGGTTGAAAAATACTGTTCGTCGGACCCGGACCATACCTTTCATCAGCCCCGCTTTAAAGCGATCAGCGAGGCCCTCAAGGGGTGCCGTGCGGTGGTGACAGAGATGATCGGGGACCTGCCGAAGCAGGAATTGCAGAATGCCGGCCTGACGCCGGTTGTTACATCAGGACCGATCGCTGATGCGCTGAAGATGGCGCACGATTCGGTCTGTGGGGGCAATTGCCAAGGGGGGAAGCGTGCTGCGGGACAGTGTCAGCACCGTTGATTTCGATGAAGACCATCTCGCTTTTCCAGAGATGCAATGAGCCACTGGCAGGGGGCAGCCCGGAGGGATAACGGGGCGGGCTGTCTCAGTTTTTTCAAGCAGAACCACTAAAATTGACGCTAACGGCACGCTGTTGTGCCGATAACATGCCTCACTCGGTCGCTAATGAGATCGATCGGTGCGGACAGATAATCAGGCAAAGACGCCCCGGGAGCAGATGCTCTGCTGGGGCTTTTTTATTTTAAAAGGAGACACATCATGGCAAGCGGATGCCCGATGATGAAAATGAAGACCGAAACCGAACACCCCTGTTTCGGCGGTGACCACAGCAAGGCGGGACGGATCCATCTGCCGGTCGCTCCGGGCTGCAATATCAAGTGCGGTTTCTGTGAGCGTAAGTTCGACTGCGCCAACGAAAGTCGTCCCGGGGTCACCAGCCGGGTGCTGACGCCCGAACAGGCGGTCAACCGAGTCAGACTGGTCAAGCAGCACATGGCTGAGCAGTGCGGACCGCAGCTGAAGGTGGTGGGCATCGCCGGTCCCGGAGATCCCCTCGCCAATCCGAAAACCTTCGAGACCTTCAAGCTGGTGCGCGAGCAGTTTCCGGAGATGACCCTCTGCCTGTCGACCAACGGGCTGCGCCTGCCGGAAAACATCGACCGACTGGTGGAGTACGGCATTCACAGCCTGACCGTCACCATCAACGCGCTGACCCCGCAAACCGGTGCCAAAGTGTACGAGTGGATCAGCTTTGCCGGAACCCGCATCCGCGGGGAGGAAGCGGCGGAGATCCTGCTGATGGAGCAGCTCAAAGGGGTGGAGATGGCGGCTAAAGCGGGACTGCTGGTCAAGGTCAATTTTGTCTACATCCCCGGCGTTAACGATCATGAAACTCTCGACCTCGCCGTCAAGGTGCGGGAGCTGGGCGCGGAGATGATGAATATCATCCCGGTGATCCCGGTCGGTAAGTTCGCAGGGATCGAGCCACCATCGGAGGCGACCATGGAGATGGTGCGGAATCAGGCTGAATTGATTCTGTCTCAGGCCCGTCACTGCAAACAGTGCCGCGCCGATGCTGCCGGAATGGTCGGTCACGATATCGATCTGGACGGTTTAGAGGCCGGTCGACTGGCGAGTTAACAGATCTAGAGTTCAAAAAGGAGGACGTTATGACCCCGGAGCTGGTTCCGTTTCTTGCGGTCTGTATCTTTATCGTTGCCATGATGTACGCCAGTGTCGGTCACGGCGGCGCATCCGGTTATCTGGCGATTATGGCCCTGTTCAGTCTGGCCCCTGTGGCGCTCAAGCCGACGGCGCTCGTGCTCAATATCGTCGTTGCCGGAGTCGGGACCTATCTGTATTGCAGCGCCGGACAGTTTTCCTGGCGGGTATTCTGGCCGTTCGTCATCACCTCGATCCCCGCCAGTTTTATCGGCGGCTATTTCAGCCTGCCGCCGGAGCTCTACCGTCCCGCCCTCGGGGTGGTCCTGCTGTTTGCCGCCTGGCGCCTGTTTGTCCGCAAGAATCATGTGTCCTACGTCGCCAAAGCGCCAAAGTTTTCCGTTGCCATGCTGGTCGGCGCGGTGCTCGGTTTTGCCTCGGGGTTGATCGGCGTTGGTGGGGGGATTTTCCTCAGCCCGCTGATGATTCTGCTCGGCTGGGCGCGGGTGCGTGAAGTCTCCGGTATCGCCGCACTGTTTATCCTGGTGAATTCGATCTCCGGACTGATGGGGCACCTGAGCAGTCTGCAATACGTCCCGGATTATGCACCGCTGCTGGCGGTGATCGCCCTGCTGGGGGGCTCGATCGGCGCGCTGTGCGGCAGTCGCCACCTGCCGGTGGCAACGATCCTCAGGGCGATGTCGTTTATGCTGGTGATGGCTGGGGGCAAGATGTTTCTGATTTAAACGGGGTGGCGCCGGCCTGGAGGGGGACGACGAGGTTGCAGTCGTGCAGGGTTGAAGGTCTGTGCAAATCGTGCGCTTCAGTCTTCTTCGGCAAAACAGAGACGATAATCGCTACAGTCTCCGCAATTCGGTGATTTGCACATCATCCCACCATTCAAATCACAAACTTGCTTGAAAAGATACCGTTTCCAGCGCATTCCCTGGTTGTTGGCCATGGCCAGGGCTGGCAGATGGCGGCGGATCGCTTCGGTGAGACGCGGCCGTTCGAAAAATCCCATCGATGTCCAGAGGTGTCCCGGTTGAGCCGTTCGGGCGGCAATGATTCGGGCCAGCCATTCCGAGGTCTGTCTTCTGCTCTGTGTTGTATCATTGGGGACATGCGACAGCAGTATACCCAAGACATCCCGATTGATATCCCGCCCAGTGGAACTTTTCTTGGGGCCAGTCACAGCCAGAAAAGACCGGTCAAAACCAGGAAAATAGCGTGTGAGCAGCGCACGCAGAGAGTCCTCATCCAGTCCGACAGCCGCATGCACCGGCCCGGCTTCGTGACTGGCGACAGTCAATAGGCCGGCAAACATCTGACAGTCAACCAGATCGTACGCTGTTCCTCCTGAGTCGAGCAACTGGAGATAAAGTGGGTCTTGCGGGTTGATTCGGGCGCCTGTTTCCTCATGCATAACTGACTGGGTGGTGGCAACTGGTCGCGCGTGGTTCTGAACGCTGGCAAGGGCTGCCTGCAGGGCATCGGCAGCGAGTTTTGCACAATAGCTCCGTTCCTCGGGCAGGCCTTTGAGGCGATTGTTGATCGCCCAGGTGTCGATATGGGTCGCGTCGGCAAGCGTTATCCCTTCGGCAATTTCCGCAACGGCGGCACAGGCGGCAATGGTGAAGCCACAACCGAAAACCTGAAAGCGGATTTTTTTAATCCGGTTTTCAGCGGTGTGGAGAGTGAAGCGAACCGCAAGCTTTTTGCCGACGTCCTTTCCACTGAGGCCGACTTCGCCGGTGCCGTCGGCGTTTTCAAGTATGCCGGTGTGGGTGTCGTCTGAGGCGTATTTCAGGATGGTTTCGGTGTAGCCTGGCATCATTATATCTTTCCAAAATAAAGATCACGTTCAGGGTTGCGGGGTTGCCGCTCCACTCCTCGGCTAGGTCCTTTAACGTTCTGAAGCCTGGTGCCTCCGCATCGAATTCGCCGCATTCGCGCATTCAAACAGAAAGTAGGCACCACCCTCGTACAAAACATCATTCTTCAACTGGTTGCCGACCTGCTCCCAGTTGGGAAAACCGCGCAGCACCAGCCCTTTTTGCAGCCGGTGCGCCAGATCTTCACAGTGTTCGTTGCCGACGATCACATCGTAGCAGTCGGCCCGTTGTTCGGCATCTTCCAGATCACCGACGATGACGGTCTCTGCTGCGCATCGCTTCAGCTGTGGGGAGTTGACGGGGGAGATGGCGACGGTCACCTTGCCTCCGGCATCGTGCAGCAATTGACAGAGGCCGATCAGTTGATCCGGTTCGGCGACGACCAGAAAACGGGTTTGTCCCAGAGAAAAGTGGCTGTCGAGCATGGCGTCCTGCAACCGTTTGCGCCAGCGGACCACAGGGGGGGCAGGACGGCTGAAACCGGTGTCGGTGAGTAGCAATTCGATCAGGTGATCCGTTGCTTCGAGGCCTTGAAGATGTGAGAAGTGGTGATGGCGCATGGAGCGATTCTTTTTTTGCAGGACGTGTGCGCAGCTCTGCATCGAGTCTCCGACGCTGATGATCAGACCGGCGTCGCCCAGTTGGCGGATTTCGTCGACGGTGATGCCGCCGCTCGAGAGCGCCGCCTGTTTTTCTCCCAGGTGTCCGTCAAGAGATGTAGATAAATCGGGGATGGCCAGCACGTTAAAACCGAACGATTCGATGCAGTGCTTGATCTTTTCCACCTCGATCGGTTGCAGGCTGACATGCGGCAGCAGAACCAGCTTGTTGTCGTCGACGGTTTCGGTCGGTGCGGTCAGCTGTTCGATTAGCGCTGTGCAGGTCAGCGCCCAGCCACTTTCCAGACCCCCTTCGTAGTCGGGGGTGTTGGCATAGACCAGCGGATAGTCGATCCTTGTGGCGACACCGCGGATATCGTCTCCCTTGGTTTCCGGCAGACCGGTGGTGTAGAGGCCGATCAGCTCCGGGGTGACTTTGCGAGTGATGTTCTTTACCGACTCGACAATGCTGTAATCGCCACCGTCGAGGACCGCAATCGCGTCGGTGACCGCACTGGTCTGGATGGCGATCGGTTCGCTGAAGTGGCGGGTAAAGTAGACTTTGGTGAGGCTGGTGCAGCCCTGACCGCCGTGCATCAGCGGCATGCAGCCATCGACACCCAGATACGCCAGGGTTGCGCCCATCGGTTGACTCAGCTTGATCGGATTGATCTGCAGCGGTTTGTATGATTTGTGGATTACTTTTCCCATGGGGCCCTCCGTGCCACCAGTCCGAAAACCGGATTTTCCAGCGCATTTTTCAGGTCTTCGGCCAGATTGAGCAGTCCGTCGTAGCCGCCGTAGCTTTTTCTCTTTTCCTGATTGACATCGGCGAAGGCGATCCCTTTTTTGATTGCGGTATAGAGCGAACGGCCACCGGCCAGCAGCAGATGAGCGCCCCGTTCTTCGATCAGTTTGGCCTGTTCGGCGCCGGGGTTCATCATCAGGACGCCATCTTCACCGAGATATTGCCGTGCTTTCTGGCGGTCATCTTCGGTGGCTTTTTTGACTGCGGTGGCAACGACCTCGATCCCCAGGTCCTGCAGCGCAGAAGCGATCGACCAGCTTTTGTTGCCGCCGGTATTGAGGACCGCCTTTTTGCCGGCAAAAACGGCCCGGTACGGTTTCAGCTTTTTCTCCAGCGCGGCTTCCTCACGGACGATCAGTTTTTGGGTTCTGGCGATCAGTGTGCTGTCGCCGAGGGCTTCGGCGATCGCCCGCAGGCCGTTGCTGGTATCCCGTTTCCCGTAGAACGACAGAGAAACCGACGGGATACCGTACTGCTGTTCCATCTTGCGGGTCAGGGAGATCAGCGACTTGGCGCAGACGATGACGTTGAGTCTGGCGCGGTGGGCGGTTCGGATCGAGGCGACCCGGCCGTCACCGCTGAGGGTCGACAGGATGCGGATGCCCAGTTCGTCGAGCAGGTGGCTGTACTGCCACATATCGCCGGTGACGTTGTATTCGCCGATCAGGTTGATATCGAAGGGGGTGGTTGCTTCCGGTTCGGAGCTGCCGATCAGGTGACGGAGGACCGCCTCACCGCCGAGGCGACTGCCGAGGTTTTTCCCCCCGACAAAACCCGGGGCGTGAACCGGAACCATCGGCACGCCATGCTTTTCGCCGGCCTGTTTGCAGATCAGATCGAGATCATCGCCGATCAGTGCGGTGACGCAGGTGGCGTAGACGAAGATCGCCTGCGGTGTATAGTGCTGCATGATGTAATCGATGGCGTTACTTAGTTTCTCTTCGCCGCTGAAAACCACGTCGTTGAGACTGACGTCGGTGGTAAAACCCATCTGGGTCAGGTCGCGGCCTGACCAGCGGGTGCGGGTGGCGCGGGTTTCCCAGCTGGTGGCGATACAGGTCACGGGCCCGTGGACCAGATGGGCGGCATCGGCGTACGGAAACAGACTGATTTGTGCGCCTTCAAAGGCACAGCCGCCGGTGGTGGCCCCGGGGGTCGGGGCGTTGCAGGCGCTTTTTTTCGTCGGGCTATGTGCGCAGGCGCTTTCGTTAAGCAGTTCACGGATCTTGGGTTTGGCGGACACGGCGTGCTCCTTGCGGTAGAATGAAACCCGTCGCGTCATTGAGAGGGGAATGCGTTTGTTGACATCTTCATCAACACTCATGCGAGATATCAGCAAAAATCCTGCCATCTCTTGAGGCCCACAAAAACAGGGGGTTACAATATTGACTCGCCGTTTCTGCTTAATTTGTAACCAGAGCAGGGAGCCATCTGCTGAATTCAGAGGGCAAAAGACGGGGGTCTGGCAGGTCTACTATCGTCTGCCTGCAGTTAATTCAGCTTGACTCATTTTTTCCGAATGGGGATGATGAGTCGAATTTAATTTTCTTGCAGGGGATGTGACTATGGCTAAGATCGACAAACTCTTCCATATCATGCAGCAACAGGGTGCCAGCGATCTGCATATCTCCACCGGTGCCCCGCCTATTTTTCGCCAGCACGGCGAAATGGTGCCGATGAAAACAGCTCCTCTCACCAATGCTCAGGTTCGTGGGCTGCTGTACGAGATTCTCACCGATGAGCAGAAGACAGAATACGAAAAGAACAACGACCTCGATTTTGCCTACTCCATCGAAGGGCTGGCCCGTTTCCGGGGCAACATGCTGGAAACGCATCGGGGCACAGCGGCGGTGTTTCGCATTATCCCCGGAGAAATCCTGACTGCCGATGACCTCAAGCTCCCCGAAGGGGTGCGCAAGATGACCCGGTTCAAAAAAGGCCTGGTGCTGGTCACCGGTCCGACGGGGAGCGGCAAGTCGACAACTCTGGCCGCGATGATCGACTTGATCAACAGTACCCGCAACGAGCATATCCTGACCCTGGAAGACCCCCTCGAATTCATTCACGAAAACAAGATGTCGCTGGTCAACCAGCGGCAGATCGGCACTCACAGCAATTCCTTCTCCGCCGCGTTAAAGGCGGCTTTGCGGGAAGACCCGGACATTATCCTGGTCGGTGAGATGCGTGATCTCGAGACGATCGAGATGGCCATGAGCGCCGCAGAAACCGGGCACCTTGTGTTCGGCACCCTGCACACCAACTCGGCTCCTAAAACCATCGACCGGATCATCGATGTCTTTCCCACCGATGCCCAGGAACAGGTCCGCACCATGCTCGGCGAAAGCCTCAAGGGGGTTGTCTGTCAGCAGTTGTGTAAAACGGCAGACGGCAAGGGGCGTGTGGCGGCACTTGAAATTATGCTGGGTAACTCGGCTCTGGCCAATCTGATCCGCGAAGGCAAAACCTTTCAGATTCCTTCGATTATTCAGACTGCCCGCCACGAGGGGATGCAGTTGATGGATTTTCATCTCAACCAACTGCTGAATGACGGAAAAATCACCATCGAAGAAGCCTGCCGCTGCGCCGTAGACAAGCGCCCCTTCGAAGCCAAACTTCCTCAGTAACCTGTCCCTGAACGTCGTGCTGCTCTGTGCCCGATTGACGTACAATGGGGCGCGATTCTGAAGTGTGTGCCCAAATATTGTGCACAGTGGGGCCTGCCTGCGGAGCCAGGTGCGGCGTTGACTGTGTCTGGGCCTTGGTACGTCTCTTGCTCATAAATCGACACATATACATCCGGCAATGGCGCTGGACCCTGAGGCATTGTCGCCCCGCACGTTGACTGATCGTGTGGGGCTTTTTTGTGTGCGAGGTATGTGATGAACATTCAAAGCGAACAACAGATCGTTATCGACGACACTACCCTCCGTGACGGTGAACAGACCGCCGGGGTGGTGTTCAGTCGCAGTGAGAAAAAACAGATAGCCCGCCTGCTGGATGAGATCGGGGTCGGCGAGCTGGAGTGCGGTATCCCGGCCATGGGGCGTGAAGAACAGGCGTCGATCAGAGCGCTGGTCGATATGGGCCTGAACGCTCGTCTGATCACTTGGAACCGGGCCCTGATCAGTGATATCGAGGCGTCGTTGCACACCGGTGTCCGGGCGGTCGATATTTCCCTGTCGGTATCCGATGTTCACATTCACCACAAACTGGGAAAAAGCCGCGAGTGGGTCAAGGAACAGCTGAAAACGGCGCTGGGTTTTGCCAAACAGCACAACCTGTATGTGTCGATCGGCGGTGAGGACGCTAGTCGCGCCGATGATCGTTTTCTGCTTGAACTGATGCGGATCGGTGAACAGGAAGGCGCCGATCGGTTCCGCTTCTGCGACACCCTGGGGGTGCTCGACCCTTTTGCGACTTATGAGCGGGTCAAGTTTCTCGTTGAGCGGACAAAACTGGACCTGGAAATTCACACCCACAACGATTTCGGTATGGGGACAGCCAATGCTGTTGCCGGTTTGCGTGCCGGGGCCAGGTTTGTCAATACCACGGTCAACGGGTTGGGTGAGCGCGCAGGCAACGCCGCCCTCGAAGAGGTGGTCATGGCCCTCAAGCACGCCTGCCATCGTCCGGTGGCCATCGACACCAGCCGTTTTTTTGAACTGTCGCAACTGGTGGCCCGGTCCAGCAACCGACCCGTTCCCGACTGGAAGGCCGTCGTCGGCGAAAAAGTCTTTTCCCATGAGTCGGGGTTGCACGCTGACGGGGTTCTCAAATCACCCGGTAACTACGAGGGCTACAGTCCCGCAGAAGTGGGGCTGACACGTCATCTGGTGATTGGTAAACATTCCGGCAGGCACGGCCTGCGCAATCGTTTGGCGCAGTTGGGGATCGTGCTCGGTACGTCGCAACTCAACCTGATGCTGACCCATGTCAAGCGTCTCGCGCAGCGCCGCAAGCAGCCCTTGGATGATCGGGAGCTGGTTCGTCTCTATCAAAAACTCAAGGCGGCCTGAAGTGATTCGACCGGCAACAGAGCAGGATCGGCGCATTTTTTACCGGTGTGCCGATGAAGAGGGATGGCGAGTTCCGCAGGTTGAGCGTCGATTGTTTCGGGATATCTGGTTAAGGTCCGCTCTGGCCCTTAGCGCAGGGGGATGTTTCTGCGGCTTGGTGACCGCGGTCCCTCACCATGAAAGTGGATGGATCGGCAATTTGATGGTTCCCGCCTCTTTGCGCGGGCGGGGGTATGGCCGTCGGTTATTTCTGGCTGCGGTGCAGGCACTGCAGTCCTGCGGGGTTCGTTCCCTCTGGCTGACTGCGTCAGCACAGGGACAGCCTCTTTACGAAAAAGAAGGGTTTGCCCCTGTGGGTCAGATTGAACGTTGGGTGCGTTCGGCAGGAGGGTTGGGGTGCAGTGTCCCAAAGGAGGAACCTTTAGCGCCGCTGAGGCAGGCTGACCGCAAAGCGTGGGGAGAAGAGCGCAGCCCGTTCCTGACGCAGTTGGTTCAGTGCGGCCACATCTGCCGCTCCGGTGATGCGGTGCTGTTGCGACAGCCGGGTGACGATATGCAGATTCTCGGTCCCTGGTACGGTCGCAATCTGGATGAACAGCGCCAGCTCCTCAAGCAGGTCACGGATTGTGCGCCCCCTGGCACAGAACTCGTCACCGATGTTCTGGCGACCTCCGGTTTGCAACCCGTGCTTGCTGAGCATGGATTTGCTCCCGCAGGGTCCACGCTTTTGATGGCAAAAGGCAAGCTGTCGGTCGATTTGGACCAGGTCGTGGCATTGGGGAGCTTGGGAAGTGTCGGTTGATTACATCAACGTTTACATCAAGCACAGCGTCTCTGCTTTAAGCCGTGTTTCGGCTGCGATTCTCAGGTCGTGTAAAGAGCGTTGACCCTCACATATTCCTCGGTGAGATCGCAGCCCCAAACTTTTTCCGAATAAGGGCCATCTCCCAGAACCACTTCGACATAAACATCTTTCTGCTGAAGAATTTCCGTAAGCTCTTGCAGGGGAACCGCATCTCGGTCCAGTAAATCTGCTGAAATCCCAAGGCGATCATGCCCCTGCCCGAAGAAAATCTTTAATTGGGAAATGTCGACCGTGTATTGAAACACCTTGCCGATGGCCATCACAAACCGTCCCCAGTTCGGGTCGGCACCGTGGATCGCGGTTTTGATCAGTGGTGAATTAATGATGGCCTTGGCCGTTAAAAGAGCCTGCTCCCGGGTTGTTGCCCCGGAGACGACCAGCTCGATCAGCTTGGTTGCGCCCTCACCATCGCGGGCGATCTCTTTGGCGAGATGAATCGCCATTTCACCCAAAGCCGCCTCAAATTCGCTCAGATCAACGGGACCTGCCAGCCCGTTACAAAGAGTGACAACCGTATCGCTGGTGGAGGTGTCGCTGTCGATGGAAATCCGGTTAAACGATCTGTCGGCCACACGCTTGAGGATTGCCTGCAATTGTTGAGGCTCAACCTCCGCATCGGAGACGAAGTAAGCCAGCATGGTGGCCATATTGGGTTCGATCATGCCAGCACCTTTGGCCACCCCAAGGATGGTTGCATCTCCAACCTTTGCACTGACCCATTTGGGCCGGGTGTCGGTGGTCATAATACTGCGCGCAAAGTTTTTTATGTCCTGTTCCGTTGTCCCGAATTCCCGGTCTATCCCCTCACACCCCTGGACGATTTTTCCCATTGGCAACCGTTGACCGATGACACCGGTGGAGGACGGGAGAACCATGTTGGGTTCTATACCGCAACTTTTGGCGATCATGCGGCAAATCTCTTTGGAGTCTTCAACCCCCTTGGACTCAGTGGCGACATTGGCGTTTTTGGAGTTGACAATAATTGCCTGGAGGCGACCATCAGATAGGTGCTCTTTGCCCACAATGACGGGTGCACCGGGCATCGTGTTTTTTGTGAAGACCCCGGCGGCAGAACAGACCTGCTTGGATAAGATCCCTCCGAAATCAAAGGTATTGTCTTTTATCCCGATATTTTTCCCAAACCAACTGAACCCTGGAACGATTTGAATCTTGGAGTCGATCATTGAATTTTTCCCTCGTTGTTCGTAATTTCGTCTGCCCGTTTTTAGAACGTGTACGCTTTTTGGGGGGGCACATCGCTTACCCCGACGTTTTTACCTGTTGAGCGCCCTTTTGCGGACAGACTGATTTATGTTGCAGCTCACCGCAGTACAAAAGCTAAGACATTATTCGGGGTGCGCCTCAGTGTTATCGGTACGCTTGAAATTCGGTTTATGCCTCTTCTGTCAACACGAGTCGTACCGTACCACTGTGAACTTTTACCATATGTTTGTGATTTTCCCCTGGCGGGATGAAGATGCCGTCGCCAGCTCCATATGAAATAATCTTGCCGTTAAAATTGATTTCCATTTCACCCTTTAGCACATAGCCGATATGGCCTTTTCTGCACCAGTCGGGTTCAACAAGTTCACTTGAAAATTCGACAAGGCGTATTCTTTTTCCGTCTTGCTCATATGCTTTAAATCGTGCGCCAGAGATTGGGGATTCCCACGGAATATTTTGGAATAGGACTTTGTAGCTTTTCATTTGACGTAGATCCGAATTGTCGGTTGCGGGTGAGAGTGTTGTGCGGGTAACGCAGATCGGGAATTTGATCAATTTTTCAGGTGGGGAAATTCCTCCATCCCCTTTCTTTGATGTAGACCCCTTTTACATCAGGTAAAGAAAAAGGGGTCACGTCGTTTGACGTAACCCCTTGAACTTTCTGGTGCCCAGACACGGAATCGAACCGCGGACACGAGGATTTTCAGGATTTGCCAAAGGTGTTCTCGAAAAATCTTCAGAGATAGTAACATTTCGATATTGTTCAATTAATCGAGTTGTGTCGCCAGTCAAAATTCTGTCCTCTTCTCGGATTTTGTGTAGTTTTCTTGGCAAGATTACACAAAAATTACACAGAGATTTTCGGAATCTCTCGGTTAGCTTTCTGTGACTATCAAGTTGGTGTCCACTGTCAACGATATAGCCACTGGAATAATTACTTCAAGGTAATACATTTCAGTCCCTCCCCATCATGATCATCAAACAGCTCTCACTCAAAAAACAACAAAATCGCCGATCAGCATATTGCGACAGCAGCGGTTCTTAATTGTGTGGTACATGATGCAACCCTGAGAACTGGTGGTTTGTCTCTCCAATCGCAGCTAGTCCATTCGACCAATAGATCGGCGCAGGTGACCTTGTAGGACTCAATCCTAGTGTGGGCGCATAACACAAACCGACTATAAGGTCACTGACAACCTCCTTCCCAAGAGAAAGTCCATCATGCACAAGGCGAGTTTTTAGCGGCAGGTTTATTTGACTTTGGTTTCGACTACGTGATGTCACTATAAAGTCATAGTCGCTACCTTTAGGCTTACAGAAACTTCCCTCTTGAGCACAACTTTCACCTGTTATCATTAATGGTACGGGGTGTTTGATGACCTCAACAAAAGAAAAACCATTATTAAAAAAAGGTTCGTAGACCTCCAACTTTTCATGCTGAAACATGCGCCCGTCACGTAAGATCAAAGGAAGATAGTTCCCAGCAAAGTTTTTACGGAGCGTCAGGTAACACCAATTGAGTGCGTCAACAAGACTCTTCTCTCTGATTGTTTCATCTCGAACCTGCTTTCCTCGCCAATAACCAATGAGGTGCCCTTTTTCATTCACCAGCGTAGCGACGAGCCAGCTATGCTTACGGTGCTTTGGATGCCCAAGGTCTAAACCAATAAAAACCAATGGATGTTTTGAATTAATGGCAGGAAGGCGAACGGAATAAGCAGACCCCCCCGCACTTTCTAGCAGGATTCCAGCTTGATCGAAAGCAGACCATTTCAAAGCCGAATTATCTAAAGAGAACAGTCTATATGGTATCCTCTGAGCATCCAGGCCATCAAGAAAACTTGCTTCTTCTGCCCTTAATCTTTCTCCTTTTTTACCATTTACCCCAAACAGTACAACGGGAGAACTTCCATTGTTTATTTCATACTGTATTTCCTTTGGATGGATAATTTTGAGATTGAGATAAACATTCATCCGTCGGAAGGCATCTTTAAGATGATAGGAATATATCTCGAGCGTCCTGGGGTCATCCGAAAAGCAACAAAGAAGAAGTTTAAAGTTGTCAGGATTTCTTTCCGGCCCTACGCGACTAAGGTTTGTGCCCGGAGAAAGATTAAGAGGAAACTCTCGCAGATCTTTTCCAAATATCCTCTTTGTCCCATTAGTCAAGTTACTTTTGGATACGATCAGATCGATCGGTTCAGGCGCAAGAAAGTTATCATCCCTTGTAAGGGCCCCATGAAAGGCCTTAATCGATGAAATCACCTTTGACGGTGCCAGAGGGCTTGGCATCTCACCATTTGGGAACAAACGCCAGGAGGGAATTTCTGTTGGCCATTTACTGCTAGCTTCAAAATAATAACGATGTGAAGTAATAGCGATGGCGTGTTTTTTATGGGCCAGTCTAATGAGTGATGTTTTGAAGCCGTCAGCATATTCAAATTTATTTTTAGCTGGTTTTCTTTGAGAATCTTGCCAAACACGACCTCTTGCCTGCCAACGATAGCCAAGCTTTTTGGCGCCGCATTCAAGATGGGTATCCCAGCCTTCGTGTTCCTGAATAGCATAGAGCATGAGATACGGTTGAGTGGTGCCCATTTGAAACTACATCTCCCAGTTTTCTGAGCTGATTAATTTATGTAATGAGTCTTTTCGTTCTCCGACCGCACAGACTAATAGTTTTTTCATAGCCCTCGTGCAGGCTACAAAATAAAGTTTTCTTGCAGCAACAAGCTGGGCGTCAGGATCTTTAGGTTCCAACCAGCTAAATGCTGAAGCGCTAAAATTAGGGATGACAACGACCGGAAACTCAAGGCCTTTTGCTCCATGTATCTTCATCACCTTGACTCTAGGTGTGTCCAATTCTCCTCCATCGCTATATTCGACGGATGGGACCCCTGCTCCTTCTAGAGACACGGTCAGTTCTTTAACTTCTCGGCCCGTAGGGCATAAAACCACTGCGCATCCTAATGGTAGCCTTAATGCGCGAAGAGTACTTTTTAGCCAATTTGCAATCTCATCAACTTGCTGACTTTTTGAGGGAAAAAGTCGAAACTCAGGGCGCTGGCCCGTCCTAACAGGTTCACTAATTGCTGTGTCGGAATCAATTCCATCCAGCCCTTGAATCAAGTCGTCAGCCCCACGGAGTATCTGGTCTGTTGAACGATAATTTTTCTTTAAGGTTGTTGTTCTATTACCTGTAAATCTCAAACTCTCTACTACGCTATTCCATGAAACTCCTTTACCATAAATAGCTTGGTTCATATCGGCAGTAAGATATATATTTTTTTCATTTCTACACAAAGCAGCACAAAGACGCAATCCAACCGGCTTGAGATCTTGAGCTTCATCTATAAACACATAGTCGAATAACCTATTATTTGTGTTTTGCTTCTCCAACTTATTGATGTAGTCAAGTGCACGAACTTGGGCGTTTTCAAATGTGTTTTTTTTGAGTTTTACGAGCATTAATCTGTAGCGTTGATATATCGACCACACGACCTTTCTTTGCCGTTCATTCAACGCTATTTTGCGGCCCGGGCGAGCTATGGACAAATACTCCTGTTCGCTTTTTAGACCCCAACCTTCAATAACCCAAGAGAACTCTTCCTTAAGATAATGTGAGTCAATATTACGAGGCAAGCCCTCCAAATCACCTACTTCTTTATAAGTGATGATCCTTTGAATTACTTTGTTTATATCTTTGTCATTAATAATGTTGAGGGGGTATCTGGCTTCCCTGCATATTTGATTAGCCAAACGATCAAGGTTTATTACTTCAAGGTGAGGCATCCACTCTTTGCCGAGATAGGCTTCAAATAGTTGCTTGGAGGCATGAATCAAGGACTTTGTATATGTTGTAAACAAGACTCTTGGTGGATCATACAATTCCCCTTGCTGCCCATCGCCTTTGATAAGTTGTGCTGCTTTATAGAGTGCAACGATAGACTTTCCCGTGCCTGGCCCTCCCTTGATCAACATTGGCCACTTAGAGCTTTTAGCTATAGCATGGCTTTGTTCTTTGTCGAGATTAAGAAGGAGGCGAGAGAGAAGCCCATCCCTGATTTTGCCTAAATCCTCGACTGCTTCAACAACGTATGTTGGCTGAGAAATGACCTGCTCAATTGCACTTGGCCACAAGCAATCCATGACTCGCAGTTTTACATGCTGAGGGATATTGGCATTGAGAAGCTCTTCTTCGGTTTGGCATTTTAATATTTCTGCCCAGTGAGGAGTATCGACCCGCCATTTTTTAAGTTGGTTTTCATCGAGAGGGGGAAGCGCCTCGCTTATATTCTTAGATACTTCAGGTGTATCTATTTGTAAAACTTCAGGGTTACTTGCAATGAATTGAGGTTCTATATCGGGGATGACTTCCATGGCTATTTTTGACGGACCTTGCCCTGGAACGTAGTTCATCCGATTATATATTTTGTTGTCCTTGCGAGGCCCCATCATCAGGAGTTTTACAGAGCGATTACCCTTATCGACCTCATATATGATTCGATATTCAGGGTCTGTGAGTGCGTAGCGCCAAAGGTTAGCATAGCCTTTTAATTTCTTAGTTTTCTTGCCTCTTTGAGTATCGGGACTTTCTTCAAGGGTAGAGAAAACTTCTTTGACGCATTTCTTTTGAATGCTGACAGGAGCCGCCACAAGATCACTCATGAACGTAGCGCAATTTGCAACTTTATAAGTCATTCAGACCCTCCTCTGCAGAACCTCTATCGAATCTGCGCAATTCCACTCACAATACAAAAGTTCAGAAGCTTTTCATCTCCGACTTCACCTTGTATTTTTTGCCACCTGAATGAGGCCCATCAGAAGTAGAGTGGATTTCGGCAAACATAAACTCTTCCTTTGTTTTTATTCCACCCGCCCATACAAATGCCGCTGAAACCCCACAAACGTTTCCCGTATCAGTGGTATACCCCCGAGCTGTTCCGCTGCGTCGTTGACGTTGCCATACTTCAATTCCAGGAGTCCGGCGAGTTTTGACAGCTCCAGTTCTTCCACGCCGACACGGACGTATTCACCCAGCACAAATTCTAGAAACGCCTGCTGCTTGTCGTGATGACGGGCCAGAATCTCGCCCTTGTGGGCTTCGACGCGCTCTCCACGGCTGATCGGCGGCAGGGTAAAGGCGATGTAGGCCAGCACATCGAACACATCACTCTGCTCGGCGTTGATCATGACCTTGGCTTCGTTGATCTGCTCGTCGCCAAAGCCCTTCTCGGCCAGTCCTTGCAGGAGCGCTTTGCGGGTCGTCGGATCACTCCAGAGGGTGCGGAGCTCGTCTTCGTTTTTGAACAGGGCCGGCAGTTCTCCATAGAGCTGTTCGACAAACTGGGGCGCCGACATCGGTTTGCCATCCGGGCTCCAGAAGGTGGTCGACATCATCGACTGGATTGTTCGCTCTTTGCCGTCGGCCAGCTTGACAATAATCCGCTCGCGTCTCTTTTTCTCACCCCCCTCTTTGGGGAGATCGTCGGTGGGCTCAAACGCCGCCTCCGATTCACGCACTTCGGGAACTGGCCGCGTCGCTGCGCTTTCCGGTTCTTCCGGTTCGCCGTCCCATTCCGGATCACTGAAGTGCTTGTAGGCCTGCACGAAATCGTAGATGGTGAAGTAGTCCTTGCCATCAAACAGGCGCGTGCCTCGGCCGACGATCTGCTTGAACTCGATCATCGAACCCACCGGACGCATCAGCACGATGTTGCGCACATTGCGGGCATCAACGCCGGTGGAGAGCTTCTGCGAGGTGGTCAGGATGGTGGGGATGGTCTTTTCGTTGTCCTGAAAGGTGCGCAACCAGCGTTCCCCTTCAGCGCCGTCGCGGGCCGTGACCCGCACGCAGTAGTTCGGGTCGGTGCTGGTCTTCATCTGGTTAATCAGGTCGCGCACCGCAGCGGCATGATCCTGAGTGGCGCAGAACACCAGCGTTTTTTGTCTCTGGTTGATCATCTCCATGAAGACCTTGACCCGGTAGGCTTCCCGCTCGCGGATCTCGATGATCCGGTTGAAGTCGTCCTCACCGTAGAGCCTGCCTTCCTCGATCTCCCCTTCGATGATCCTGTCATCAGCGGTATAGACATAATCATCCAGCGTGGTGGCGATCTGCTGCACCTTGAACGGGGTCAAAAAGCCATCGTTAATCCCTTCCTTGAGCGAGTAGATATAGACCGGCTCGCCGAAGTAGTTATAGGTGTCGGCGTTGGTCGTGCGCTTGGGGGTAGCGGTCAGACCTAACTGCACGGCTGGCGAGAAATACTCCATGATGCCGCGCCAGTTGCTTTCGTCGTTGGCTCCGCCACGGTGACATTCGTCGATGATGATGAAGTCGAAGAAGTCGGGCGGATAGTCACCGAAACTCGGGGCGGGGTTGCCGTCGGCATCGCGGCCGGTCATGAAGGTTTGGAAGATGGTGAAGAAGACGCTGCCGTTTTTCGGAACCATCCCTTTTTTGCGGATGATTTCCGGATCGATGCGCACCAGGGCATCTTCGGGGAAGGCGGAGAAGGAATTGTAGGCCTGATCGGCCAGGATGTTGCGGTCCGCCAGAAAGAGGATGCGCGGCCGACGCTTGCCGTCCCTGCCCAGCGTCCAGCGACTGTGAAACAGTTTCCAAGCGATCTGAAAGGCAATGGCAGTTTTACCTGTGCCGGTCGCCAGGGTCAGCAGGATGCGATCCTTGCCCTCGACAATCGCTTCCAGCGCCTTATTGATGGCGTTGTGCTGGTAGTAGCGGGGTTGCCACTGACCACTCTTGTCCTCGAACGGCACATCGGCAAAACGGTCGCGCCATCCGCTCTCTTCGGCATAGGTCATGGCCCACAGGTCGTCCGGGCTGGGGTACTTGTCTACAGACCCTTCCTTGCCGGTTGCCATGTCGATCTGGTAAATGCCAACGCCGTTGGTCGAATAGGTGAAGCGGGTCTGCAGCATCCCGGCGTATCGCTTGGCCTGCGCAACGCCTTCGGTATCGGGCAGATCGCGCCGTTTGGCTTCGATCACCGCCAGTTTCTGTCCGCGATAGATCAGCACATAATCGGCGATGTCCTGCTTTGAGCGTTTACCCGCACCCTGCAGGCGACCCAGCGTGATCACTTCACGGCGGATGCGACTGTCTTCGACAACGCCCCAGCCCGCTGCTTTTAAGGCGGGGTCGATCAGTTCGGCGCGGGTATCGGCTTCGTTCATTCGATAACCTCCCAGTGACCGCCCTTGGCAGGTCCAATCCGTTGTAACTTGTTATCAGCCTGCAATTTCTGGATATTTCTTTCTATTGATCTTTCTGTTACGCCAATTTGACTGGACAGTTCGGGTATCGTGATAGCGGGATTCTCTCGAATCGCATCAAGTATTTTCCCCGACGTTTTCCCCGACGTTTTCCCCGACGTTTTCCCCGACGTTTTCCCCGACGTTTTCCCCGACACTTGCTCGGTTTCTACCGGCGCTTGTACCGTCCCTATCAATTTCACCAGAGCATCATCTAAGCGCACACCAGAGTGCAAGGGCAGCACAAAACGGAAAATATCATTCTCAAACAATTCCGGGCTTTCACCGCCGTAGTCTCGACAGTAGCGGAACATTTTGCGCACGCCAGAACCTAGCTCGTCGGCGCGACCGATCTCTTTAAAAAAGCGGGCGATTACCGGATTTTTGGGGAAGGGAGAAAAGTTGTCCGGCTCTATAAGACCATGACCGTGGGGGCGATTGGCGTTTTCGGTCCGCACCTGCCCCTGCTCAATGACCAGCTTGGCCGGAAAAGCGTTGAGAAATTCCCGATGAATCAGCAGATTGGTCACAGCCTCGCGGAAGATATGATCGCGGATGCTGATGCGCTGCGTCCCTTCCAGGTAAAAGCTGTCGGGCAGATGCTTGGCGACAAAGGCCATCAGGCGATCATGACTGTCCAGCAGGTTGGTGCGGATATCATCGCGATCATCGTAGCGATCCAGATTCTGCCGGCGCAAAATCGCATCGGTGCGATGGTGCGGCAATGCCGAAAGAATCACATCATCACGGCCTAACAGCAGCACCGCCGCCAGAGTAAAGCCCTCTTTGCCCGTTTGAAAATCGTGCCCGTACAGCTGGGCGCTTTTGACCAGCTCCAGATCGTCCATCCCCTGCCAGGGGTGACCGGGTCGCTCAAGGGTGGCCAACTTGCGGGCGCGAGCGATCAGATCCTCGCGTAAATCCGACAGCTTCACAAAGGGGAAGATCCGGTTTTCCGAATAGGTGGTCTGCTTGCGCTGATAGAGCGCCGCAACCGATTGGGTGTTGTCGGTAATATTGAAGTCACCGTCTTCGTTGCGGTCGAAAATTTTGCCGTTGCAGCGATGCACCTGCGAGCTTTGTGGCACATACACATGAAGTACGGTCTGCCCTTCGATGGCGAGTTCTTCAATGTCCAGATAGAAAGGCGGGCTGATCTTCTGCGGACTGTTGAGGGCCGAGACAAAGTCTTTCTTGATCTGTTCAGCGGCCGCAGGATCGACCCCCGTCACTTTGCCGTCATCGCCAACACCAAGAAACAAATCACCACCGCTGCGGTTCAGGAAAGCGCACACTGTTTCGTAGACGTCACGGTTTATGGCAGTGCGGCAGGTTTTGAACTCGACCTGTAGGCCTTCGCCCTGTTTCAACAGGGCCTGTATACGTGTTCCGTTCATGCCACAGCCTCTTCGATCTGTTTTTCGGGCAGGGCGGTGAGTTCGCCTGCAAAGGCTTTTTGCAGGATGGATTGCTTGAGTTCGGCGAGAGCTTCGAGTTTTCGCTGATAGATGGATTCGAGGCGTTGAGTCTGTTCTCTGAGTGCATCAATCTCAGCAACAATGGATACCTGTTTTTCGACCGGGGGAACAGGTATTGTTAAGCCCTTAAAGAACCCCAAACTTAAATTCGCACGGGCATTATCAATCTCGTTGTCATGAAGAATCTGTTTGAAAAATGGAGAGTTAAGCAGGTACGCAAGGTACGTGTTTGTCAGCCTGTCAGGTTCACACCTCAGCAGGCAAACAGCTTGGTTGATGTTTGCCAGATCGTCTCTATCGTATACGGCGGTTCTACCGATTGATGCTCCGACAATATTAGTTAGTACGTCTCCTCGTTTCAGAATAGACTTTGAATCCTTCTGGTTAAATGCCTCCTCAACATATTTTATTTTGTTGAAAAGCATCTGGTTTGTGCCGACATTTTCACTGGTCACAAAAAGAACGCCGGGCTTCTCAACATATTCTATGCCCTGCCATTTAGGTGACGATCCCTTGGTGACACGCTCGCACATCTCCCCAAGCTTCTTCTCCACCCACCCATCACCGTTCTGGGTGAAAACGGCATTCAGATAGCTTTCAAACAGCTCACGGGCATTGGCGAGGTTCTTCTCGGTATTGGCGACCGCCGCATCGATCCCCGCAAAGGCTTCATCGAGAATGGCGACAATGCGCTTTTGTTCGGGGAGGGGGGGGAGTGGTATTGGGAAATCCGTTAACATCCCTTTCTTAATATAGGGCATGGTATTGCCGAGTTTTTTGTCATACAAGACGTTTTTAAGCGTGCCATTAAGAACCCTAAACAGATAGCGCGGCAACACACGGTCAAACCCCATCAAAACATAAGTTCTTTGGTAAGCCTCAAACTTGCCCTTGAAGTAACTTGTATTGCCAACATCGCCATTGCCTGCGATCAGAAGAGCTTCACCCTCAAATGAAAATTCGTCGCTAAACGTATGCTCTCTCGCACAAGTGAAAAACGGATATTTCCCTTCGGGATTTCCTTGATTAACATCTTTCCGGCCGGTCTTTATCTCACATAGCTGGCCAAGTGATTCTGTCGTCCAACCCGTCATCACACCATCTCCCGAATCCCGGACAGGATCTCCGCGCTCTCAGCATCCAGCGCGGCAATTTCACCCAGAATCTCCAGCGGATCACGAAGCGCAACTTCTTCCGCCTTATTCGGGTTCTTCACCGACAGATCAAAGCTGACCTGATCGATCTCCTGCACATCCACCGACCACGACTTATCCGAATCGGCAAGGCTGGCCTGCAGCGCGACGAACTCTTTCAGGTCGTTGTCATTCAGGGAGTTGGTTTTACCCATCTTGCGGCCCGGATCGAGCTGGTAGTACCAGATCTTACGGGTGGGTGCACCCTTCTCGAAGAACAGCACCACGGTCTTGACCCCAGCACCAAGGAAGGTTCCACCGGGGCAATCGAGAACCGTATGCAGGTTGCAGCTTTCCAGCAGCTCTTGCCGCAGGGCGCGGGAGGCGTTGTCACTATTGGAGAGGAAGGTGTTCTTGATCACCACCGCCGCCCGGCCACCGGCCCTGAGCGATTTGATGAAATGCTGCAGAAACAGAAAGGCGGTCTCGCCGGTCTTGATCGGGAAGTTCTGCTGCACCTCCTTGCGCTCTTTGCCGCCGAAGGGAGGATTGGCCAGGATCACATCGAAGCGATCCTTCTCCTGAATGTCGCTGATGTTCTCGGCCAGAGTGTTGGTGTGGATGATGTTGGGCGCGTCGATGCCATGCAGGATCATATTCATGATGGCGATGACATAGGCGAGGCTCTTTTTCTCCTTGCCGTAAAAGGTCTTGGTCTGCAGGGTCTCCAGTTGGCTGGTGGTCAGCTTGCGACCGTCTTGCGGGTGGCGCAGGTAATCATGTGCCTCACACAAAAAGCCTGCCGAACCGACCGCGCCATCGTAGATGCGCTCACCGATCTTTGGCCCCACCACCTGAATCATGGCGCGGATCAGCGGCCGAGGGGTGTAATACTCACCCCCGTTACGGCCAGCGTTGCCCATGTTCTTGATCTTCTCTTCGTACAGGGCTGAGAGTTCATGCTTCTGATCCTGCGAGCGGAACTTGAGCGCGTCCATCAGCTCCAGCGCATCGCGCAGGCTGTAGCCGCTGCGGAACTTGTTCTTGATCTCGCCGAAGATCTCACCGATTTTGTATTCGATGGTGTCGGGGCTGGCAGCGCGTTGCTTGAACCCCTGCAAATAGGGGAACAGCTCCCGATCTACGAAGTCGATCAGATCATCGCCGGTCAGAGCGGTGTCGTGGTCGAACTCACCCTTGGCGTTCTTCGGCGCGGCCCACTGCGACCACTGGTACTGGCCTTGGATGATGAAATCGTAGTCCTTGCCCTCCAGCTCGGCCTTCATCGCACGCTCACGCTCCAGATCATCCAGATACTTGAGGAACAGCATCCACGAGGATTGCTCGGTGTAGTCAAGTTCGGAAGAACAGCCCGCCTCTTTCCAGAGGACATCATCGATATTTTTAAAGGTTTGCTGGAACATGAAAATCCTTGGTGAGATCTATTAGTGGTCGAGGAGAAATGAAAAACCGCCAGTTCGGCAATACGTAGCCGCTGGCGGTTCGTGTGATTGGGTGTGCAGGCCACATCATATCATCCCCTCATTCAATGCAATCACAGAATCATAGGGGAATTTCGACAGGTTTTCCAGAAGAATCCGGAACGAACGGCAAGGGCAAGAAATGTTTTGGTGCAAACCTTTATCGAACTGCCGATACCTCTTTTGTTTGTCCATATTGCACAGGCAAGCCGAGCCTTTGAAGAACTTCTTTCACAATCTCGTCTGCATCCGTGGGCGCGTTTTCTTGCGATGCTGCAAGGTCACGGATGATTTCACCCTGCCGCTCGTAGGCGACTTCCCCATAGCTGAGAAAAGTCGTCAGGACTTTTTCATGCCCAAGGTTCTGGCTCCATGCTTTGAACTCTTCCGGCGTTTTGCAAACCTGCTGACCGTAGCGGACAAGGGTATTTCTGAAACTGTGTGGATTAAAGTAGGGCAGTCCAGCGGCAGTAAAGGCAGTACGGAATATGGTGCGAATGGGCGTGGTGGTGCTCCAATGAGTTCGATCGAGCCCTACGGCCTCAAACCGCCGGGATGATCCGCTCTCGATACGGGTTGCCGGAAAGAGCGGATCGTCATTGCCCCACAGTTTTTCATCTCGAAGATACGAGATCCACTCGCGCACAATTTTATGAATGTCTTCCCCAACGGGGAAAAAGTACGTGGTAAAGGTTTTGCTGAATTTCGTTTGAACCTCGCGAGCATCTTGATTGACACAGCCAACGATAAGATCGACGTGTTTCAGTTTCATTGACGCAATGGCCTGATCTCTTGCCCCGGTGAGAAGGGTGAAGGCGATTAAGGCGCGGTTTCTTCTTTCTATATCCGTATTGTGCGACATTGCGCCAAGCACATGCTTGATCTGCTCCATCGTCGGAGCCGACTGTTGACGTTTGGCCGTTGCTATTCTGGTCTCTTTGTCCGACAGATTAAAATATTCGGCATCAGAGTACGATACACGAGACTTGTAGCCCTGTTGCATAGAGAGCCACTGAAAGAAATTTTTTAGCTGTCTCAGGGTAGAAAGCAGCGTCGATTTGCTGAGTTTTTTATTGGACCGATGACCGTTCTGCTCGGCGAGGTGCCTTTTAAAGGCAATGGCTTGCTGAAAGTGAAAGGCCTTGAAGTCACGGAATTTAGAGTGTTGCTCAAATCGGCTCAGAGCCTTGGCCGTCGCATCGATTGACGACTCGCTCTGGCGTTTCGCTTCTTTCAGAAATGCAAAGTACTTTCGCTTAACTCTCTCATTCTCCGGGTTGTGTTTTTTCATCGTCTTTTCTCCTTGCTACAAATCATAGTTTAGGGAGGGCTTTTAGCTGTTAACTATGTGTTGCAGGTCTTCCGGAAACGAGATGTCGATTTCGCCGCGGATGTCGTTGATTTTCGACAGGTTGACTCGACGATTCATGATGGTGCCACACTCCGAACAAAGAGCGATCAGGTTCCCTGTCGTTTCCGTGTCTGGTGAATAGTCCGCCATATTTTCTGCCACAGTTCTTGGCGCCCGACACCGAAGGCAATACAGTTCGCCGGGCTGACAGGGACTCTTGCTTTTTTCCCGACGCGTTTTGATGAACTCAGCCAAGTGGCTGCCGAGTATCAGCAAGGGACGCTTGTTGTCGATTGGACTAAGTCCATCCTTTATCCAGTTGTGGACCGTGTTTTTGTGGATGCCGAACAGTCTGGCAATTTCTTCCACTGAATAGTTTCTGTGAGTTTTTACCCGGCGATGGTTTGGACGATGCTTTCCCATGATTAACAATCCCCGCCTGCTGGCCGTATGCCGGGTGAAGGGTGGTAATTATAGAATAGTGTCAATTTCGTTACTCCAAAGAGGGAGCTGCGCTGATATGTCATTATCTTCACTAAAACAGGAGGTTGAAGCTTTTTTCTTCGGTTTTGGAGTAACAGATATGTTATGCGAAAGACTTCGGTCGTTATTTTTGGGAGTAACCGATTTGTCACTCGAATCCGGCTTTGCAAGTGACGGATTTGTTACCGACGATTTTTTTCTGCTGGCATGAAACGCTGACCAGCCAACACCTTTTCTCTTATCTTTTTTTCTGGGATTTTTGGCGGGTTTGAACGAGGGCGTGCCATAGTCCGGCCAGCGATCATCAATAAGATATCTGGTCATATCTGCAGAACGCCCTCCGGAACCCTGATGGGTAATGTCGAGAAACCCTTTCTCGATCAATTCATCAATTGCGTTACGAAACTCACGACGACCAATCCCTTTTCCCTCCGCTTCAATGTACGGATAAACAATGTCACCATTGTTTTTGATGGACCACTCAGCTTTTCTGTTCTTCCGCTTGACTTTCTCCATTTGGCGCTTGCGCAGGAAATCCAAATAAACAAGCATTGACCACTTGCTGAGCGATCTGAAGGCATCCGCACGAAGCAGGTTTTTATCGAAACAAATGATCTTGTCCATATTTGCAGGCCGGGAGCCTTGTTTACCTTGAATGTCTAATCTGAGCGGTGCTGGTTGCCTGTCCAGACTCTAACCACTCGTCCAGATGTTTTTTGAAGTAAAAAATGCGACCACGCTTGATGAATTTCGGGCCTGTGCCGTCGCAACGTTTCATGGCAAGGGTCTTCTCCGACAGGCCGAGATAGGTGGAAGCGTTTTTTGTGTCGAGACGACCGTCGGGAAACATCATTACTTTTTCAATCATAACTTCAGCATTCATAGAGAACCTCCAGTGTGTTTAAAGACAACACAGGTATAGCAAAGAAAAAAATGTGTTGCAAGTGAACACGTGTGCTGTTATTGTTTTCGAGAAGTTGCTAGAACTTTCGACATGGAGGACATGGCACATGACGGCAAAAAAAATTGGCGGCGGCAAGCTAGCACGCTCGGAAACCGTTACAGTACGATTAGATCCAAAGCTTCGCTATCTTGCTGAGTTGGCTGCCAGGCAACAGCGACGAACGCTCTCCAGCTATATTGAATGGGCTATTGAAGAGAGCCTAAACACAATTATCCTTAAGCGCACAGAAGACTGGGAATGTTCCCTCGCAGACGAATCTTTTGAACTGTGGGATGTTGATGATGCCGATCGTTTTGTCAAATTGGCATTCAAGTATCCAGAATTACTAACCCATGAAGAGCAAGTTTTATGGAAGCTTATTTGTGAGTGCGGTCATCTATGGCGTGGACGGTATGACGAAAATGATGAGTGGAGTTGGATTGTTCGTGACGACAAGCTAGTCATTGACCGCCTCCGAGATAGCTGGGAGCTGTTTAAGTCTGTTGCTATGGGAGATGCTGATAAAAGTGTTCTTCCTGAATGGCAGAAAAAAGATCCTAATCCCATTCCTTTTTGAGAGGGACGGTCTATGGCAAAGACATTCTCAAAGCTCACTCGCCCCAATATGCGTAAGCTAAGTGCCGGCAAATCGATCTTAGAACACGGAATTACGTTCGAGCGCAAAGCTGATGGAGATGGGGTGTTTACGGTCAATGTGATGGTTGACGGTCAGCGCATCCATCGCGTCGTAGGCCGTGAGTCTGACGGTACGACAAGAACGCAGGCGGAAGAGTTTATACAGAAGGTCCGCCGTGACTCAAAGGATGATCGCCTTTGCCTGCCAAAAGGCAGGAAGATTGCTCTTGGGTTCCGAGAGGCTGGCGATAAGTATATCCAGAAGCTTGAGGAAGAGGGCGGCAAGGATCTGGCTGCGAAGCACCGGCGACTGAGGCAACACTTAGTTCCGTTCTTTGGCGATACACCGCTATCAAAAATCAGCAGTTTTGATGTCGAGCGTTATAAAAAAGTTCGCGCTCAGACAAAGGCAATTCCAGGCGGGAAGAAGAATCGACCCAAAGACGAGGCGGCTTTAAAACTGACAGGAAAGGGAACGATCAATCGTGAGCTGGCGGTGCTGTCTCACTTATTCAATAAGGCTGTGGAGTGGGGTTGGATTCAGGCTCGACCAGCCATAATCAGGCGTTTTCCGGAGCCACCGGGACGGATAACTTATCTCACAGTCGAACAGGTGAACGCGCTCGTCGAGTGCGCCGAGCAAGACCAGAGTCCGCAGATCTATCCGTTCATTGTTATTGGCCTTGAAACCGCCATGCGCAAAATGGAGATTCTGAGTATTCGTAAGGAGCATGTGGATCTTGAGCGCCGGATGATTTATGTCCCGCGGGCGAAAGCAGGATCGAGAGAGCAACCAATTACGCAGCATCTTGCTGAGTTTCTGAAGTCTCACATGGAGATGCTGCCCGATGGGACGCCGTGGTTGTTTCCATCGGTGTCGGCAAAAGGTGGCCATGCAACCGATGTGCGTAAAGCGTTTCGTCGAGTCGTTTCTGCTGCCGGGTTGAACCCAGACGAAGTTGTTCGTCATACATTGCGCCATACTGCCATCACGCACCTGATTCAGGCGGGAGTGGACCTTCCGACAGTGAAACGGATTTCTGGCCACAAGACGTTGATCATGGTAGAGCGATACGCACATCAGAACGGTGAGCATATACAAACGGCGATGGACAAGCTGGAGGGGCGGTTGCAGATCGCAAAAGGAGGGGGATGATTTTTTGACCCAATTACACAGGAATTACACAAAGCAAAAATAAAGGGGTTACGTCGTTTGACGTAACCCCTTGTAATTTCTGGTGCCCAGACACGGAATCGAACCGCGGACACGAGGATTTTCAGTCCTCTGCTCTACCGACTGAGCTATCTGGGCAAAGAGACTGGACTTATAGCTGATTCTGTTTTCGACTGTCAAGAAGAAATCCGGAAAATTTGTTGATAAAAAAATCTCCTTGCTTTTTCATGGGGTTCGCAAGTAGACTCAACCGCAACTTTTTAGGGAGCTCGGTTTTTAAAATGCTGAACGTTTTTTCCGCATCGTTTTATTTTTTCTTTTGGTTTTTCGGCTTTATCCGGCCGGCTGCCAGGGGAGCGGATCTGTAGACGTCAGCAGAACAGATCACTTACAAACCATGGCAGAACGGCAACTGGTTCTTCCATGGTTTTCCTTTTTTATAGTCCAGTTAATAAATCAGGTCGCCAGGAGAATCGGGCGGCCTTTTTGCCTTTCGTACACCTGATGTGGCGGTTGCCACGCGTCTGAAAGGAGACACGGACATGATTATTGTTATGCAGAAGGGGGCCAGCAAGGAGGCCCTGGTCGAAGTCGAAAAACGAATTGTCGAGTTGGGCTATCAGCCGCATGTGATTCACGGCGAAACCCGCAATGTCATCGGGGCTGTTGGTGATGAACGCGGCAAGGAGGTGCTGCAGACCCTCGAAGTGCTGCCGGGGGTTGAGCGGGTGGTGCCGATCCTCAAGCCGTACAAGCTGGCAAGTCGTGAGGTGCAGCCTGAGACCAGTGAGATCGAGATTGCCCCGGGGGTAACGATCGGTGGCAAAGAGTTTGTTGTGATCGCTGGCCCCTGTTCGGTGGAGAGTCAGCAGCAGATCATCGAGTCGGCGCAGGCGGTTAAAAACTCCGGCGCACGTTTGTTGCGCGGTGGAGCGTTCAAGCCGCGCACCAGCCCCTACTCGTTTCAGGGGATGGAAGAGGACGGGCTGAAGCTGCTGGCCGAAGCGCGGGAGATGACCGGGTTGCCGATCGTCACCGAGGTGGTTAATCCCCGTGATGTGGAGCTGGTGGCCAAGTATGCTGACATTATGCAGGTGGGGGCACGCAATACGCAGAACTTTGCGCTGCTGAAAATGTTGGGCCAACTGGATAAGCCGATCCTGCTCAAGCGCGGCATGGCAACCACCATCCAGGAATTTCTGATGAGTGCAGAGTACATCCTGTCCGAGGGCAACCGCCGCGTTATCCTCTGCGAACGGGGGATCCGCACCTTTGAGACTGCGACGCGCAATACTTTGGACTTGGCAGCGGTTCCAGTGCTGAAACAGCAAACCCACCTGCCGGTCCTGATCGATCCGTCCCACGCCACCGGGCACGCTCATCTGGTGCCACCGATGTGTTACGCGGCGGCGGCAGCCGGAGCTGATGGTTTGATCGTCGAAGTCCATCCCTGCCCGGAAGAAGCGTCGAGTGACGGTCCGCAGTCTCTCCGTCCCGAAGATTTTGACCGTATGATGAAGAAGTTGAAGCTGTTTGTGGAGGCCGCTGATCGTACGCTGGCCTGATCGTATGTGAGTAAGAAGGAGAGCCTGACAGATGTTTTTTATTCCGTTGACACAGGTCGAAAGTGTTGAGCTGGTGATTCACAGTTTGAAGGCCGCCGGAGGTGAAGCCGATTGCCAGAGCTGTCCGGCCAGTAAGGTCTGCATGAAGCAATGTCTGACGATTGCCTCGGCTGTCGAACAGATGTTTGGTGAGGGGAGCCTGCCCGGCTTTGATGAAGCCGGGGAGCTGCTTGACGCCGAACTGGCTGAGACGGAATCGGCCCCGCAGGATGCTGCTCCGGAGGAGCCTCCGCAAAAGGAGAGGCCGCGTCTGACTTTGGTAAAATCCTGATACTGTTGTGTGACCATGGCCCGTCAGGGCAGGTTCTCCCGGAGGAGTAGATGACAGCAAAAGTGTATAATTTTGGTGCCGGTCCGGCCATGTTGCCTAAGCCGGTGATGGAGAAGATTCAGCAGGAATGGCTCGATTATCAGGGGATGGGCGTTTCGGTCATCGAGATCAGCCATCGCTCCAGTCAGTTTGTTGAGATTCTCAACGAGGCACAGTCCCTTTTTCGTGAACTGACCGGTCTGCCGGACAATTATCGCATCCTCTTTCTGCACGGTGGTGCGCGGATGCAGTTTTCTGCCCTGCCGATGAATCTGGCGGGCCGCACGGCCGGCGGCCGGTGCCTCTACTTTGAGACCGGTAATTTTGCCCAGCTGGCCGCTAAAGATGCGGCCGCCTACGCTACGGTTGATGTGGTGGCCAGCAGCGCGGCAAGCGGATTTGACCGTATCCCCGCTTACGACCCGCAGGCTCTTTCGACCGATGCGTCCTACGTTCATCTCACCAGCAACAATACCCTGTACGGCACCCGCTGGCATCGCTTCCCTTCGACCGGTGATGTGCCGCTGGTGGCCGATATGACCTCCGAAATCCTGTCGCGCAAGATCGATTTTACCCAGTTTGGTGTGATCTATGCGGGGATGCAGAAAAATCTCGGACCTTCGGGGATGGCGATGGTGATTGTCCGTGAAGACCTGCTCGGCTATGCGGCGCCTCACACGCCGCTGCTGCTCAATTATGAACAGGCTGCCAAGGACAACTCGCTGACCAACACCACCAACACCTTTGCGGTGTACACCACCAAGCTGGTGCTGGAGTGGCTCAAGGAGCAGGGCGGTCTGGCGGCGATCGAGCAGCGCAATGAAGAGAAGGCGGCGCTGCTGTATCAGGTCATCGACGCTTCCGATTTTTATCAGTCGGTGGCCCATCCTGAGCATCGCTCGGTGATGAATGTCTGCTTCAGGCTTGGCGATGACACTCTGGAAGCGCGTTTTCTGGAGCAGGCGGGCGCGGCCGGTCTTTATGCGCTAAAGGGGCACCGGAGTGTCGGTGGGCTGCGGGCGTCGATCTACAACCCCATGCCGAAAGCGGGTGTCGAAGCACTGGCCACCTTTATGCACGAGTTTGCAGCCCAAAACGGGTGACATCTGCTGTGCCAACATAGGTGAGGCATGGAAGAGAGCCCCCTCGAAAGAGGAAAAACGATCCTGCTGCTGACGGTGGCGCTGATCTGTCTGGTTCTGCTTTTTTTCGGCGGCCCCGAACGTCATGAGCTGCGTTCCCACGAGATGATCTGGGGGCTCGGGCATATCCTCTGCTTTGCCGTGTGGACGGCGCTTTTTTTGCGCTGGAAGCACGCATGGTCCTTTGTTCGCCAATTTGTCGTCGTGTTTGCCCTGACGCTCGGGCTGGGGCTGGCGATAGAACTGCTTCAAGCGCAGATTGGCCGATCATTCGACCTGCTTGATATATATGGCAACCTGACGGGCAGTCTGCTGACCCTGGCGTTTTTCTGTCCGGCGCGACGGCAGTTGACCCGGATCTGCAGGGTGTTGATGCAGGCCTGCGTCGCCGTTCTTGTCGGGCTGGCGCTGTTTCCTATCGGGCGAGTGCTACAGGACGAGCAGCTGACCAAACAACAGTTTCCGCTTCTCTGTGATTTCGAAAGCGCCGCAGAGGTGAAACGCTGGGCAGGTCGTGCCCGGTATTCCCGGGACCGGACCGTTGCCACGCGGGGGATGTTTTCCCTGAAGGTCGCGTTTAATCCGGGGGAAAGCAACCTCTATCTACGCTATTTCCCGCAGGACTGGCGTGACTATTCCCGCCTCTGTTTCGATATCTATAACCCCGACACGATACCTCGCACCCTGCACTTTCGGATGCATGATCGCACTCACCGGACCCATGGTGGCGGTTATGCCGATCGTTTTAATCGCAGTTTTGAGCTGGTTCCAGGCTGGAACCGCATCGCCCTGCCGTTTCAGCAGATTGCGGCGGGCCCGCAAACCCGTCGGTTGGAGCTTGCCGAGGTGGTGGCGCTCGGTTTTTTTATGGAGCGACGTGACATGCCGGCGGTGCTCTATTTTGATCATTTACGTCTGGAATATTGATCGAAACAGCCGATCATATCCCTTGGACATACCGATTGACAGGGTGGCTCAGAAGGGTCTAAAATCCCCCCTTTTTGGGCCTCCACGCGAGGTTACAGTCACACATAGATAAGGAAAAAATGATGAAGGTTCTGATTACGGATGAAATTTCTGAAAGCGGTTTGTTGCCTCTTACTGAAGATCCGCGTATTCAGCTCGACGTCAAGCTGGGGCTCAGCGTTCCCGAGCTGCATCAGACGATCGGGGAGTACCAGGCGATTATTACCCGGAGCGGTACGCAGGTCGATCAGGCACTGCTCGATCATGCCTCCGATCTCAAGATCGTCGCTCGCGCCGGGGTCGGCATCGACAATGTTGATGTCGAGGCCGCCAGCAACAAGGGCATTATCGTCGTCAACGCCCCTTACGGCAATGTCAACTCGGCCGCGGAGCACAGCATGGCGATTATGCTGTCGCTGTGCCGACGTGTCACCAAGGCCAATCAGAGCCTGAAGAACGGTGAATGGCAGCGCGCCCCCTTTACCGGGCATGAACTCAAAGGGAAGACCATCGGTATCGTCGGTCTCGGTAAGGTCGGTGGACGGGTTGCACTGCGCTGCAAGGCGTTCGAGGCCGAGGTGATCACCTGCGATCCCTATATCTCCGAAAAACGTGCCGAAGACTTCGGGGTGAAGCTGGTTTCGCTGGAAGATGTCGTGCGTTTCTCCGATATCATTACCGTTCACACTCCGCTGAACGACGAAACCCGTGATCTGATCAATGCGGAACACCTCGGTGCCATGCAGGATGGTGTCATCATCATCAACTGTGCTCGCGGTGGCATTATCAACGAAGAAGCGATGCTTGCCGCTCTCGAAAGCGGAAAAGTCGGCGGCGCAGCCTTTGATGTCTGGAGCCAGGAGCCGCCATGCACCGAGACGCTCAAGGCGCTGATCGGTCACCCCAATATGGTGGTGACACCGCACCTCGGCGCGAACACCTTTGAAGCGCAGAAGAACGTCGCTGTTGATGTCAGCAAAGAGATTATCAATTACATCGATGGCCGGCCGATCGCCAACGCGGTGAACATTCCTCGTTTCGATCCCGACCTGATGGAGCAGATGAAGCCCTACATCGGTCTGATTTCCAAGATGGGCGATTTTATCTCGCAGCTGGCGGCACCCAACCCGACCAAGGTGACCTTCACCTACAGCGGCAAGCTGGCCCGCTTTGACTGCGCCCCCCTGAGTGTCTGCGGTCTGGCAGCTCTGCTGAATCACAGCACCGAGCAGGAGGTCAACCTGGTCAACGCGCAGCTTGTGGCCCGCGATATGGGCATTGCCGTTGAGGAGGTACGTTCCACGGAGGCTGAATCCTTCTCTAATCTGGTGACCATGACCCTCGAAAGTCCCAAGGGAACGCGGACCATTTCCGGAGCCCTGTTCGAAGGTCGCCCGAAGATCGTCAAGATGCGGAATTTTGATACCGACTTTTTCCCGGAAGAGAATATGCTGGTGATCAGCTATCAGGATCGCCCGGGACTGATCGGCAAGATCGGCACCATTCTCGGCGAGGCGGGAGTCAATATCGGCAACATGAATCTGGGGCGGCGGGAAAAGGCCGGAGAGGCGATGGTTGTCTTCTCTATCGATTCACCGGCCGATGAAGCGACCCTCGAAAAGGTCGCGCAGGCGGTCGATGCCCGCTTTATCAAAGCAGTTCATATCCACTGATCGACAGGGTTATCTCTGATGTGACAAAAGGCTTGTCCCACCGATGGGGCGCGCCTTTTGTCGTTATTCTCCGGGGTTGAACAGCGGCAGATCGCAGCGGGGTAACAGGCCCCGCTGTTCGGCGCGGGCAAACAGGTCCTCGATGGCTCCGATTCCTTCATCGCCGAGGTCGACAGAAAAGTCGTTGACGTACAGTCCGATGTGGCTTCTGACCACTTCGTCGGAAAGTTCCTGGGCATGCTGACGGATGTAGGCGCCGGTCGATTCGGGATGGGCCAGCGCAAACAGCACGCTGTCTTTTAAGGCACGATCGATGGTGCTGATCAATTTCTGACCCAAACTGCGCCGCGCCAGAATGCCGCCCAGCGGGATCGGGTGACCGGTTTCCTCTTCCCACCATTGGCCGAGGTCGAGGATTTTCACCAGTCCGTGCTGGGGATAGGTAAAGCGGGATTCGTGGATGATGACGCCGGCATCGACCTGTCCTGCCGCCACCGCGGACATGATCCGGTCGAAGGTCATTTCGATGCTGTTTTCAAACCCCTCGCCGTAGAGTTGCAACAGCAGGTTGGCGGTGGTCATCTGTCCGGGGATGGCAATGGTTTTGCCGCGCAGCTGGTCCATGGTCAGTGGTTGACGCGCGACCACCAGCGGCCCGCAGCCCCTTCCGAGGGCGCCACCGCTGCGCAGCAGCAGGTAGTCCTGGCGCAGCAATCCAAAGGCGTGATAGGACACCTTGGTCAGGTCGAGCCGCCCCTGTCGCGCCAGCCGATTGAGGGTTTCGACATCTTCCAGGTGTTCTTCGATTCGGATCCCTTTCAGCGGCACTTTGCCGTGAATCAGACCGTAGAAGATGAAGGTATCGTTGGGGCAGGGAGAATAGCCAAGCGTCAGCGTTTTCACGGCGTCTCCTTCAGATGAGGCCAGTATTGCAGGAGGGATAGCGCACCCCGCTGGGCTGCTTCGACCCCTCGCTTCAAGTCCCACTGCCGGGGATCGCGGGTGCCGGTCGGGTTGGAGATGCCGCGCAGTTCCAGAAAAGGGACACCGTACAGGGCGCAGGCTTGTGCTGCTGCCGCCCCTTCCATGTTTTCACACAGTCCGTCGGTGCGTAAGGCCAGTTGCCGGCTGCGGTTTTCTGAGCCGCTACCGGCGCTGACGGTGACAAACCGTCCGCAGCGAAAGTGCCCTGCCTGTGTGGCAAAGACTGTTCGTAGGTGATGTGCCGCCGCTAAATGGAGGCGGTGCTGCAGGTCGATCCGCTCGATCGGGGGCGGATCGCCGGGAATGTCCAGATCGGCCAATGTCAGAAAGCCCTCCTCTGTTTCGACACCGAGATCGCCGTACACCTCTTCGGTGGCCAGCGCCAGGTCGCCGACTTTAAGATCGCTGTGGGGATAGGCCCCGGCACAGCCGATCATCAGTACCGCTTGGATCGGCTGCTGCGCCAGCGCCCGGGTGAGGTAGACGGCGGTGCTGGCCGGACCGACGCCGGTGTGTATCAGCCCGAGACTGAGGTGTGGGACGAGGGATCCGGACCACATGGCCTGTTCTGCGTGTTTGCAGAGTGGCAGCTCGGTGCGCAACAGGACGGTTTCCAGAGGAGTGGCAGCGATAAGCAGAATCATAGCGTCGTGTCAGCGGGCAAACCAGCCCTTGCGAATCAGGTCGCGACGGAGGGACGTCCCTTGCTTGCGGACGATCCCGTGATACCAGAAGCGATCTGAACTCAGCTCGGAGCTGTGTGGTGGATCGAGGCGCTTGCGGCGGTCGACCAGGGTTTTTTGAAAGGTGTGGTCCGGCTCCGCGACGATCTTTCTGATCTTAAGCGACAGTTCGTGGGGGACGGCTTCGATGACAAGTTGAATCGAATCACGGATTCGCAGCGCAAAGTGGTAATCCTCGAGAGAGCCGTCAAAGCCGTTTTCACATTCGGTGACAAAGTCGCTCCAGTCGAGCAGCAGGCCACCGAACTCTATGTCGATCAGCTCGTCGTACTGCTTCTTTTCGAGCAGGGCGGCGATCATATCCTGCTCCTTGCGGGTCAGAAAGAAGGACAGCCCCTCTTCGACGGGATACATATCGAGTTGCTCGACCAGATGAGGGCAGAATCCTCCTGAGTCGAGGGCGGGCGGGTCGAGTTGTGCCAGCTGCGCCGGGAGGAGGTTTTGAGGGATTCCTGACAGTGCGAGGTGGTCATGGCCGATGTCCGTCGGCAGGATCAGGTGTGCGGCGTAATCGATTCGGTAGCCGGCGAGAAAGTCGCAGAGCCGCAGATGGTTGTCGGTGAAAAAAGTCAGGACCTTTTCTTCGGAATAGAACAGCTCCAGACCTTCTCGGTTGTTGGCCAGACCGAAGCCGACAAAGCCATCATGCACCATCCGCTCGAGATAGACGTCGATTTCAGTTAGGATTTGTCTAGTGGGCATGTAGGGGGAATAAAACACCGCTGGTGCGGGGTGAGGCTCTGGAGTGTTGGTGTGCGGCACGGTATGCTGTGCGCCATCCGGGTAGTATTCGAGGATAAAAAAGGCCTCGTCGGGCAAAAAGCGGGCGAAAGCCGAAAGCAGCGGAATGACCTTCTCGGCGCTGACGACAGCGGTAATCCGGTACGCATCCTCGCAATCTTCCAGAAGCGTCAGCTCGTACCCTTCACGCAGGGTGGCCGGGCGGCTCTGCCGCCATGGTCGCAGTCCAGCAGGCGGGATAAATCGATCAGCCATGGCGGCGGCCTCTGATGTGGTCAGTCAAGGTCAGCATAGATCTGGCAAATTAGAAGATTTGACGCCACAAGTCAATCGACAGCGACACGGTCAATTCGGAAAATCTGCCAGCCATCCAGCAGGTTAAAGCCCTTGAAGTTGTCACGGCGAGATGATATACAGGGCAGTGCCTTAGATATTTCTCACAAGGAGAGTTTACATGCTGGCTCCACAAAATACCTTCGTCATGTACGAAGAGGAACTCAACCGCATTACCGTGTTGATTGAAAAACTGCTGCGGGAGTCAAACTCCAAGGTTATTTTTCTGGTCGACAAAAACGGCCAGCTGATTGCTTCGACCGGTGCCACGGATCACTTGGACACCACCAGCCTGGCCTCTTTAACCGCGGGAAACATTGCCGCGACCGGCGGTCTGGCCAAACTTATCGGGGAAAAAGAGTTTTCGATCCTGTTCCATGAGGGGGAAAAGGACAACATTCACATCTCGATTGTCGGCGGCCGGGTTATCCTGGTGGTTATTTTTGATCAGCGTAGCTCCCTCGGGCTGGTCCGTTTGCGGGTGAAGAAGGCCAGCGAAGAACTGGGCGCGGTGTTTGAAGATCTGGCCAAAAAGACCGAAGAAGACAATGCGGCGCAGAGCGTCGACAGTCCCTTTGCAGAAATCACCGACGACGATATCGACAATCTCTTCAACTAGATTGAGGTCACCGGATGTCCTTTATTAACTACGCTTCGCGTGAAATCAACTGCAAGATTGTCTATTACGGGCCGGGCCTGTGTGGAAAGACAACCAACCTGCAGTACATCTACAACAAGAGCGCCGAAGAGACCAAGGGCAAGATGATCTCATTGGCAACCGAAACCGAGCGGACCCTGTTCTTCGACTTTTTGCCGCTGGCTTTGGGCGAAATCCGAGGGTTCAAAACCCGTTTTCATCTTTACACGGTTCCAGGTCAGGTTTTTTATGACGCGTCACGTAAATTGATCCTCAAGGGGGTTGATGGTGTTGTTTTTGTCGCCGATTCCCAGGAAGAACGCCTCGACGCCAACATCGAAAGCATGGAGAACCTCAAGGACAACCTTGAGGAGCAGGGTTTCGACCTCGATAAGCTGCCGTTTGTTATTCAGTACAATAAGGTCGATTTACCCAATGTAACCCCTGTTGACGAACTGCGCGAACTGTTGAATCCCGACGAAGTCCCCGACATGACCGCCTGCGCCATGACCGGAGAGGGTGTTTTCGAAACCCTGAAGCTGGTCGCCAAGCAGGTCCTGATCGATCTGAAAAAAGGCGGTGGCTAAGGCGAATAAACTGGTGGAAAAAAAGCTTGACACCCACCGACTCAATTCGTATATTTCCACCCCTCAAAGCACTATTCCCTTTTAGCTCAGTTGGTAGAGCATCTGACTGTTAATCAGATTGTCGCTGGTTCGAGCCCAGCAAAGGGAGCCATAATAAATAAGGCCTCAGCACTTAAAAGTGCTGAGGCCTTATTCGTTTTTTGAGGAATGTTGTCTTATAGTGGTCCTCGGTTTCCTGGATACCTCGGTTTCAGCTCAAGCGATGCTCAACCTTCTTTGCCCACTCTGTCAGTCATTTTCGTCAGGCTTCACAAAGTAGAAAGCCGGAATCTCTGCCCGGCTACGTCTCCACAGAATGAATTATAGGGCTCTGCTTGCGTCACCATTAGCTTAACCGACTGGTAGATGGTTTTGAACTCAGCGATTGGCAGTATGTATATCTGCTTATCCTGGATGCTGGTAATTTCACCAGTTACCGAATCGATCTTGGGTCTGCGCTCAACTTCGCCAAAGACAAAAGTCAATTCTACCTCTTCGGGTTCCTTTGATACACACCCTAAGATATCACCAGGATGATGAGAGCTTGACAACCCGGGGGTGCGATCCCTTCGCTTTACCATCTTGAATTTCCCAACACCCTGCACCATTGCAATCAACGTTTCAGCATGGAGAAAAAATCTGGTGATGTCGGTTGACAAAGATCACCATCTTGATTCTTACTTCTGACAGTTTTGGATGCCCCAGCTCATATGAGCCCCCCCCCAGCGGCAGCTTTTATGCAACTATTGAAACGAGGAATGCTGATCGGATGGTGCTTTCCTGCCGTTATTGATTCTCCATAAATTTGATAAAATGCGATTAGAGTTTTAATTGATGAATAAAATTATGTTGACAATAGTTGTTGTGGCAACTATTGTCTTCCTGTCTATGTCTCGTTACAAAGGGTGATCAATGAATTTCATTATGGATGAATCTCTAGGGTTTATCATTAACAGAACTGCAATAGCAGTAAAGAAGGAATTTACCAAACGCCTGAAGACATTAAATCTCACTCCAGAACAATGGTCGATATTGAACAGATTAGGGGAGCAAGATGGTCTTCTGCAAAAAGACCTCGCGGAAAAAACCTACAAAGATCAACCTAATACAGCACGAATACTGGACAAACTCGAAAAGAAAAAACTAGTGAGACGGGCCGACAATCCCGAAGATCGTCGTGCTTTCCTTATTTTTCTTACAGACAGAGGAAAAGAAGTCAGAGAAAGCATCATCCCTATCACGACTCTGCTGAATGAGGATGCTGCAGCAGGACTGGAAAAACCTGAATACAATCAATTGATTAAACTTTTAGACAAGGTGTACAAAAATCTGAGTTAACGGCTCGAAGAAGCAGGTTTAAATATGATTATGCTTGGCAGAACAAACTTCGTTCAAATGATAAGAAGGGAAATCCGTGTTTTTTTGCCTATGTAGTTGTTGTGACAATTATTATTGTGGCAATGTGGTGCTTAGCTCATAGCATTGAGCGCAAGGTCAATCGCCTTTGCCGAAAGAAAGGAATGGAACTATGAAAACCGTACGTTGTCTTGCGTTGGTAGTAGCTATCAATCTTTTAGTTTTGGGCACTTGTCTGCCTCTCGCTTTTGCACGCTCTGAACCGGCAGCCGCTTTTATCGATTCTGTGATTGCAGCACAGGTTGTCGAATTAAATTTTGTTTGGGATCGTACCTCCCCGTTGCTCGGCATGAACCCACCCTATGCAATGTCTTTAGCCGAAACCCATCAGGAGACGAACGGAATGATCCCCGAACTCTCTTTTGCTACCGACATGATGTATTTCAGTGGACAGCATGGAGCGCCCACGATTGATGCCATTGGTCATATCGGCCACAACGGCAGGCTGTACGGTGATTTGGATGCAGCCACACATGAGAGCCCAAGCGGACTCAAAAAACGCGGTATTGAGGAGTATCCAGCGCAACGTCTGGTCAATCGTGCGGTTCTGCTGGATGTTGCCCGCTACAAAAAAGTCAGCGCTCTCGATCCTGGCCAGGAAATCACTGCTGAGGACTTAGAGGCGACCGCAAAAGCCCAAAATGTAGAGATTCTGCCCGGAAATTCGGTGTTGATCCGCACCGGCTATGGCCAATATTTTGGGAACGATAAAGACAAATACATGGGCTATCGACCAGGCCCAGGGGAAAGCGCAGCACGCTGGCTTGCTGAAAAGGGCGTTTTCCTGACAGGAGCCGATCAGCTCAGCTATGAAGTGGTCCCCCAGCAGGGCACAATTTTTCCGGTCCATCGAATTCTACTGGCTGAAAATGGCATCTACATTGTCGAAAATCTAAATCTTGAAGAACTGAGCAAAGTGCTGGCCGAACATAGGAACTATGAGTTCCTGCTGGTACTCAACCCACCCCGTATTCGTGGCGCAACGGGAATGCCGATCAACGCTTTCGGCATCATTCCAGCCAAGAAGCATGAAAAAGCGAATCATGATGAGAGGAGAAACGTGATGAGATTGTTGCAGATGGATTTTTCCTACAACGGCCCAGGTAAAGAAGAGATGAACCGTACTCTTCAGAATTTGGCAAAAAGCATTGCCGAATATCCGGGGGTTATCTGGAAGATTTGGACGGTAAACGAAAAGACCCACGAAGGAGGAGGCATCTACCTGTTTGAAGATGAGGCATCATTGCAGTCCTATGTCGAGATGCACACCGAACGTCTCAAAGGTTTTGGGGTGACAACTGTCAATGCAAAGGTTTTTGAGATTCCCGAAACTCTGACCAAAATCTCGCGAGGCCAGCTTACACGAAACAAAAATGCCGACATAACTTCAAGCAAAGCGACAACCGAGATGCGCCTGTTGCAGATGGACTTTCCATTCAACGGTCCGGGCAAAGAAGAGATGGATCAAAATCTTCAAGAATTATCTCAAAGTATCGCCGAACATCCGGGAATCATCTGGAAAATTTGGACGGTGAATGAAAAGACCCATGAAGGAGGAGGCATCTACCTGTTTGAGGATGAAGCTTCACTGCGGACCTATGTTGAGATGCACACCGAGCGACTCAAAGGTTTTGGAGTCACGACAGTACACGCAAAGACCTTTGAAGTGCCGGAGGTCTTGACGAAAATTACCTGGGGTCCGATCCCTAAGTAATTATTGATCATAAAGAGATTTGTTCTGAGAAAGGTCAGGAAACCTCGATGGCAGGCAATAGGATAATTTGTAAATGTATGGACGTAGACTATCTCGCTATCCGTATGGCAATGGTAAGCCATACGGCCCGAACGGTTGAAGAAATCCGGCAGATCACAGAAGCAGGTACGGGCTGTGGCGGTTGTATCCCTGAAATAGAAGCAATTTTGTCTTCGGTCTGTGGCTGCACAGGAACGTCGTTAAAAGAAGTGGTCGATTCAGTAAGCGCAGGTAAGGCAACCGTTGACGCTGTTGGTGCACAAACTAAAGCTGGAACCGATTGTGGTCGCTGCCAGAAATTGATAGAGAATGTAATTCAAAATAAGCGCTGAGAGAATTGCCACTGAAGTGAAAGACATTTTCGGTTTCAAATTACGTAAGTTTCATGACGAATGCCTCTGGAACTTTTCAGAGGCTTTTTTTTCAAAAATAAGGAGTTTTGGTGGCTGGTGGCGATTCCGCAGGGGCTAAAGAAATCTAAAAAACCTCTTCAGTTCTCTCAATTTAGATTCGCATTGCTTTTCCTATCCCGTGGACTTGGGAGCTGCAGGCGAGAACCACTGAAACTAAAAACCATTCCACCCCGTTTATCGTTGTGTATTTTCTTGTTGTTGAGAACATTTCATTCTCGAAGGGAAATCATGAACATAATCTTTTCTCAAGCCTCTGGCTTTTTTTCAAGGTCTCGCAACGTGTCAACCCACCGGGGAAGCTTACGATAAAACTTGACGCTATTTATTGCTGCTGGTAATTTCTAATCACTAAATCAAACCGAAAGGAGAATTTAATGGAGCTTGTAATGATGCGCAATAAGGCAAAGAGAGGTCTGGAAGTTTAAGCGGTTCACCCCCCTTTCAGTATTCCTTCCTTTGCCCGGTATTGACGCCGGGTTTCTACCAAATCAAGAAACCCATCTGAACCACTTTGGCGGTTGTCCGTCAAATTTGTCTACTTTTCGGATTTACTGATCCGAAGGGGGTTTCTATGTCTGAACTATCACTTTCTCTGCCCGAACTGGGTTGGGGGCATTTTTTTCAACAACAACTAAGCCTTGAAGAATGGGAAGCAACTGTTCCTGTCCGTGTCTTGGCGATCAATCGGAACCATATCGATGTGGCTGGCGAACAAGGGCATCAGCGATTGGCTGTGCCGGGAAGCTGGTTTTTGCGCGATGTGGAAGAACTGCCCACCGTTGGTGACTGGTTGCTGCTCGATTCAGCAACCGGGCAGCCGCAACAATTGCTGGAGCGCAAGAGCTTGTTTCGCCGTAAGGCCGCTGGGAAGGAAGCTAAGCTGCAGTTGATGGCGGCCAATGTCGACACGCTGTTTATCGTCTCTTCCTGTAACCGTGATTTTAATCTTTCGCGGCTAGAGCGGTACTTGGCGCTGGCCTTGGACGCCAAGGTTGAACCGGTTCTGGTGCTGACGAAGATCGATCTGGTGGATGATGGCTTGGAGTATCAACGACAAGCTATGAGTCTGAATCCCGATATCGCTGTTGAGACGGTCAACGCCCTCGATGCAGACTCGGTTGCGCCTCTCTTAGCTTGGTGTGGTCATGGTCAGACTGTTGCCATGGCCGGTTCTTCGGGAGTGGGTAAGTCGACCCTACTCAACAGCCTGTGTGGTACTTCTGAGCAGGTAATTGGAGCCATCCGTGAAGAGGATGAGAAGGGGCGGCATACCACCACCGCTCGCAGCGTGCATTTTCTTCCCGAGGGTGGTTTACTAATCGACAGTCCGGGTATCCGGGAGCTACAGCTCAGTGACTGTGAAGCTGGTGTCTCCTCGTTGTTTGAGGATATCGAGACCTTGGCACAAAGTTGTCGCTACAAGGATTGTCGTCATTTAAGCGAGGCTGATTGTGCCGTAAAGGCTGCCGTCAACTGGGGTGACCTCAGCCCCCGGCGGCTGGCTAATTACCAGAAACTGATGGCCGAACAGGAACGAAACAGTGAAACCATTGCAGAAAAGCGTCGCCGAGAACGGGATTTCGGTAAGCTTTGCCGGAGTGCGCAGGCGGTCCGGCGTAAAGAGTGCGGGTGCTAAGAGGAATATGGACTAACTGTTGTTAGGTATGAATCAGGGGCTTGTGGTTGCAATCACAAGCCCCTTTTTTCTAAGCAGCGCTCGGCTATTATCGAAACTTAGGACTTTTGGATTCAGAAAGCATTTGGGCCAAACCTCCACGAATTGCCTTCTCATATGTTGCATCAAAAATAGTCGCAAATATCCTTAGAAGATCCTGACGGGGCGGATGGTTTTGATTGATCTGAACTCACAGATTTTGCGTTCTTTTTGCTTTATCAAAAGTCTCTTAGACGAAATAAGTTCTAATAGCGTTTAGGAAGGGGAGTCATAAATCAGAAGGCCGATTTCTTCAATGAAATCGGCCTTTTTCTGTTTGTCGCTTTTATTTACTTAGGGCACTTCTGGTAAGACGTAATAAAAATCAACCAGTTGTGAGTTCGAGTCCGGTATGGATAATCTACCATCGCCAGCAAGAAGGCATGTGACCACCGCCCATTCCATGGCGGTGACCTGGTCCCATGTGCCTCCCATTTGACGCATAACCTCTGTGGTGCCGGTGATTACAGCCACGGTATCCACAGGCAAACTGGGGACCGTAACCGTCGGGCAGAATTTGGTCAGCTTCGGAATTGGCTTGGTCAAGCACTTTACCATATTGCTTCTCCAGTCCCTCTATTTCGGCCTCCAGCTTGTTTAGGGTGCCTACCGTCGTGTTCTCGTTTGAGCGCGCTTCTTTGTATGCGCGGTTTTTTTCGTTGAGAGAACCCTGTATCGCTTCAAGTTGCTTCGCATACTTATCATTGATGGCGTCCAGTTGTTGTCCTTGCTCATCGGTCACGTTGGACTGAGCAGTCCCGCCAC
>PKUC01000016.1 GCA_002868865.1 Desulfuromonas sp.
CCGACATCGCCGTAACCGCACACCACGGCCTCTTTGCCCGACAGCATCACATCGGTGGCCCGCATGATGCCGTCCACCAGCGAGTGACGACAGCCGTAGACGTTGTCGAATTTCGATTTAGTGACCGCGTCGTTGACATTCATTGCCGGGAAGATCAGGTCGCCGTCGGCTGCGAGCTGATAGAGACGATGCACCCCGGTGGTGGTCTCTTCGGTGACACCCTTGATCGCTGCCGCCGTCGCGCTCCATTTACCCGGGTTGGCCGTAAGGGATTTTTTCAGCAATCCGACAAGCTCAACCCAATCCTCCGGATCCTCCGCAGTCACCTGTGGCACTCCGTTCTTTTCCCAGGCGTTGCCATTAAGGACCATCATCGTCGCGTCGCCACCATCATCGAGGATCATGTTGGGATATTCACCCGCCGGCCAACTCAATGCCTGCTCGGTGCACCACCAGTACTCCTCAAGCGTCTCGCCTTTCCAGGCAAAAACCGGCACACCCAGCGGCGCCTCAGCAGTCCCCTGTGGACCGACCGCCACCGCCGCGGCGGCATGATCCTGGGTGGAAAAGATATTACAGGAGCACCAACGCAGCTGAGCACCCAATGCGACCAGCGTCTCCATCAGCACAGCTGTCTGGATCGTCATATGCAAAGATCCGGTAATCCGTGCCCCCTGCAGCGGCGTCTGCCCCCGATACTCCTCGCGTAAAGCCATCAGGCCGGGCATTTCAACCTGCGCCAGCTCGATCTCTTTGCGACCCCACTCCGCCAACGACAGATCCTTGACCTTAAAATCTTGATGTTCAGCAGTCACAGCTTCAGCGCCTCCTTTGTCCTCATTTTTTTCTATTGAATGGATAATTTTGTTCCAGCGCACAAATCGTGCGTGGACAGTCTAGTTACCTTATCACAATCGACCTAAACGGAAACATCTCTTCTCTCCCGCCAGCGGACGATAAGACAGGTCCACCAGAACCAGATCCTCAGCAGGATCGTGGCCAGCGCCCGGCCGAGGGGGTTGTCGGTCAACAGAGTAAAGCCCGGCTCCAACAAACGAAGCCAAAACAGTCGGCCCTGTCCCGGCCCTCGACCGCGCCTGAAGGCGCGTTTTGCGTCGAGAAAAAAGAACAGCTGCCAGGCATGAGAACGCACATAATGGCCGCTGCGGGCCCACAGCTCGCGGCGGTCCGCGGGAGATTGCCTGCTCAACCGCTGCCGCACCTGCTGCAGAAATGGCAACAACTGCAGGCGACCGCTCTCGGTGTGGCTGAGATAGACGGGATGATCGCCGCTGAAGAAATCGATCCAGTCGGCGTTTCTAAAATTCATGATCAATGCGCTGACGAACTGGCGCTGCTTGAATCCCTCACGTTCGAAACGACGCGCCGATGTCGAGATCTGTTCCGGCAACAGCAACCAGCCGTGCTGCTGGCGGAGTCGCTCGGCAAAATCGGTATCTTCCATCACCGGAAGATCGGTCCGAAACGGTCCAACCCGGTCAAACAGGTCACGCCTCAGCAACATGCCCTGATCGCCATGGATACACTCGGGGCGACCCAGCCGGGCTTTCCATTCGTGGAAATAATACCCGAACTCCGCGCCGTGCTGCGAGCGTCTGAAGCGCAGGCTGAAATGCCCGGCGCAGTCTGTTCCGTTGGCACTGAGGCGGTCCATCCCTTTACGAAGCGCCAATGGGTCATCGAAACGGCTGTCCACATGGAGAAACAGCAGCCAGTCAGCCGAAGCGGCGGTCGCACCGGTGTTCAACTGTCGGCCCCTTCCCTTTTCAGCCTCGATAATCCGCAGGGGATAGGGCAACTGTTCACGCCGCTCGTTAGCGCAGGCTAATCCGCCATCGCGGGAGCCGCCGTCGACGAGCAGCAGCTCAAATTCGACCTGCTGCTGACGGATCAGATCGGTCAGCAGGCAGGGAATCTGCTCCTCTTCGTTATAGATCGGAACGATTATTGACAGTTCAACGGCCATGCGATTCTGTCGCTGAAAAAAAAAGAAAAACCCCTTCCCTTGGCCTCTCCTTGTGATATAAATAGCCACTTATTTGGGAGGTTCCGGGACCACCGAAGCTGCCGGGACGATACCCTGTTAACTTCTTTGTATCAAGGGGAATAACATGAGCGAAATCATCGACATCTATGCCCGTGAAATTCTTGATTCACGCGGCAACCCAACGGTAGAAGTAGAAGTAGCGCTGGAAAATGGCATCATCGGCCGCGCAGCGGTGCCGAGCGGTGCTTCGACCGGCGAGCGCGAAGCCTTGGAACTGCGTGACGGCGACAAGGGCCGCTATCTGGGCAAAGGCGTCCTTAAAGCGGTCGGTCATGTCAACGAAGTGATCGCTGGAGAGCTGATCGGCTGGGAAGCCAGCGATCAGATCGGCGTTGACCGCAAACTTCTGGAGATGGATGGGACCGACTTCAAGAGCAAGCTCGGCGCCAACGCCCTGCTCGGCGTGTCGATGGCCTGCGCCAGAGCCGCGGCAGAAGATGCCGGACTCCCCCTCTACCAATACCTCGGCGGTGCCAACGCCAAGGAGCTGCCTCTGCCGATGATGAACATCATCAACGGTGGCGAGCATGCCGACAACAACGTCGACATCCAGGAATTCATGATCATGCCGGCCGGCGCTGCATCGTTCAAAGAAGCGCTGCGCATGGGCGCAGAGATCTTCCACGCTCTGAAGAAGGTTCTCAAGGACAAGGGCTACAACACCGCGGTCGGTGACGAAGGTGGCTTCGCCCCGGACTTGAAAAGCAACGAAGAGGCCCTCGAAGTCATCATGGAGGCGATCAAAGCCGCCGGCTACAAACCGGGTGAAGAGGTCCTGCTCGCCCTCGACGTCGCCGCCTCTGAGCTGTACAAAGATGGCACCTACATCCTCGAAAACGAAGCACAGCCCAACAAGACCGCCGCAGACATGGTCTCCTTTTACGAAGGTCTGGTCGATCGCTACCCGATCGTCTCGATCGAGGACGGTCTTGCCGAAAACGACTGGGACGGCTGGAAGCTGCTGACCGAACGGCTCGGCAACAAGATTCAGATCGTCGGCGATGACCTGTTCGTCACCAACACCAAAATCCTCAAAGAAGGCATCGAAAAAGGCATCGCCAACTCGATCCTGATCAAAGTCAACCAGATCGGCACCCTCACCGAAACGTTAGAAGCGATCGAGATGGCCAAGCGCGCCGGCTACACCGCCGTGGTTTCCCACCGTAGCGGTGAAACCGAAGACACCACCATCGCCGACCTGTCCGTCGCGACCAATGCCGGACAGATCAAGACCGGCTCACTGTGCCGCACTGACCGGGTCTGCAAGTACAACCAGCTGCTGCGCATCGAAGACGAGCTGGACGATACCGCCGTGTTCAGCGGCAAGGACGTCTTCTACAACCTGCGCTAAACCAAAAGAAGCACAGACAGTGTCATACAAAAGGCCTGCGACATCTCCGTCGCAGGCCTTTTGACATCCACACTTTCACAATCGATTCAACTTGGAAACACCCGATAACTGCTTTTCTTTTTCTCGCGGCGGATCTTCCCGTCACGATCGAGTTTTAACAGCAGCGCCTGCACCCGCTTGCGCTCCTCCTCAGGAAACAGCTCATAGATCTCGGTCTGAACCAGCCCCGGCAGATCCGACACCACCTTCAGCAGGCCATCTTCAAGGTTATCGCTCTGCAGTGCTGAGCTCTCGTCATCTGTTTCGGTCGGTTCCAGCTGAACCTGCTCCTTGAAGATCGGCGGTGCCACCTCCGGTTTGACCACATCGTTGCCGCTATCATCCCGAGGCGGAGGCGGCGGAGCACCCTTTTCCCGGCGGATCTCCTGTTCCAAGGCTATCAGCTTCTGATAAAAGTAGAGTCCGCCAGCGACAACAATCAGAAACAGAAAAAACCAGAACCACGCCATATCAGTTCTCTCCCTGCGCTACACTCTCTTCTCCCTGACGGAACCAGAGGTCAAACCAAGTCCGGTGATCCTTCTCCGCCAGAACTTTGAGATCCTTCGGGCCCAACCAGATTCCACCGCAGCCGGGGCAGCAGTCGAGCGGTACCTCGCGGAACGTCATCGGTTCGATCTGGTCGCCGCACTTGGGGCAGCGCCCTTTACAATATTCACGCACCAGACGCTCTTCGGTCTCGTGCTTCATCTTTTCGATCAGCTCTCGCTCTTTCTTGTGGAAATATTCGTTTTCCAGTGCTTTCTTGCGCTCTTCCCAGGAATCTTTCATCGTCGACCTCCCGCGTTGGCATGTGAATTCAATTATACCCTAAAGCCCGGGGGAGGCAACAGATCCAGAGGTAAAAGATCAACAACTTTAGATAGCTAGGTCTCTGTGGCGTGCAGAAAACAGGCCCCTGATCCGTACGCCGCGCCTTTACCGATGTGAAATAGGGTCCCCAGCTGCAGCACCCAGAGGAGTTCTGCCAGATCACTGCCGGACACCACCAGGCGCCCGCGAAGGCCGCCCAGATCCTGCCCGCCCCGCCCGCGATTGAGGGGCCGCCAGTCCTGCCAGTGCAAACTATTTTCCCGCTCGTCGATCCGCGTGGCCAGCTCGGTCAACTGCGCCGGATAACCGAGATCGGACAGCGGACAGTGTGCCAGCACCATCGATGTGACCCGCCGGAGAATAAATGGAAAGACCTCGCCAAAGCGTGCTTTAAACAGTGGACGACCCTGTCCGATCAACCTCAACGGGGTGATAAACTCAAGAACCAGGCTCTCCCCACAAAACGGCTGTCGTTGCAACCACCAATACAGGTCATTCACCACCGGACTGAGGTTGTCACCAAGCTCACCTCCGGACCATAGTTCAGTGCGCCGCCCCGCACCGTCTTCAGCCTCGAGACCTACCAGTTCGCAAACCGCCTGCCCGTTGAACAGTCCCGTCTGCGCAACCTGCTGAATCAGACGGGCAAAAGGGATCAGCGCGGTCATCCCCCGACCGAGAAACAGCACCGATAGTTCAAAACGATCACCCGGCGCGATCAAGCCGCTGCGGGACAGGTCCGGACGGAGTACCACGGCCGGAGAGGGTCGCTGCACGCGGCGGCGTAAATGCGGATTGTCCGGCAGTGGAGGCTCCAGAAGATCCTTTAAGCTCTGGGCCAGCACATCGTCACCGTCGAGAGACAGTTCACGGAGTGCCTGCTTGAATTCACGCCGCAGCCGCAGCCAGTCGAGGGGCGACAGATCAAAGTAATTCCTCGATTCCAGCACAAAAGTCACCAGACTGTACTCAGCATCGCGCAGGGCATCAGGGACGGGGAAAAGTTCGGACATGGCAGCTTCCAGTTTTATTGCGTTGCCGTACAGAAGTCTGTTATACGTCTAGACCGTACCGGCGCCGGGAGCAACAGACCGCGCAACGGACGGCACTCTGGATGCACGACGGATGCACACCCAAGAAACTCATCTATATAGTATGGAGATCGACTCAATGTTTCGGTTTGAACTGTTACAGAAAGACCCGACCAGCAGCGCCCGCCGGGGGCGCCTGGAGACCCCGCACGGCGTCATCGAAACCCCGATCTTCATGCCGGTCGGCACCCACGGTGCCCTCAAGGCGATGACCCCGGCCCAGGTCAAAGAGACCGAAGCGCAGATCATCCTCTCCAACACCTACCACCTGCACCTCAAGCCGGGCGAAAGCCTGATCAAAAAGGCGGGCGGCCTGCACACATTAATGAACTGGGATCGTCCGATCCTCACCGACAGCGGCGGTTTTCAGGTTTTTTCCCTGCCCAACAAACGGATCGGGGAGGACGGCGTCCACTTCAGGCACGAGCTGAGCGGTGATGAGATATTCCTCGGGCCCAAAGAAGCGATGCAGATCGAAAACGATCTGGGGGCCGATATCATCATGGCCTTCGACGAATGCATCCCCTACCCGGCAACCCACGACTACGCCGCCAAATCGATCAAAAAAACCCTGCGCTGGGCGGAACGCTGCCTGACCCACCACAACCGCAGCGATCAGGCCCTGTTCGGCATTGTTCAGGGGAGTATCTATCAAGACCTGCGACGCGAATGCGCCGAACAGTTGACGGCGATGGATTTCCCCGGCTACGCGGTCGGTGGCGTCAGCGTGGGCGAAGGGCTGGAACTGCTCAAAAAGGTTGTCGAATACACCGCCCCGTTTCTACCGGAGCACAAGCCCCGCTACCTGATGGGGGTCGGGCTGCCGGAAGACATCCTCGAAAGTATCGACCGGGGGATGGACATGTTCGACTGCGTCATCCCCACCCGTTACGCACGCAGTGCCACCCTCTTTACCAGTCATGGCAAGATCCGCCTGACCAACCGCAACTTCCGCCGCGACTTCTACCCGGTCGATCCGGCCTGCGACTGCTACTGCTGCCAGAATTTCAGCCGCGCCTATCTGCACCACCTGTTCAACGCCAACTAAATCCTCTCAGCCACCTTGGCCGCGATCCACAACGTACGCTTCTACCTCAACATGGTCGCTCAAGCGCGGCAGGCCATCGAGGCCGGTGATTTCCGCGCTTTTAAAGCCGATTTTCTCGGCCGTTACCTGTCCACCGCCAGTGCCCCGGTGAAGTCAAAAGGGAAGAAGAAACAAAAACGTCAACGCTCCTGACCGGCGATCTGGCGGCGGCGATCTTTGAGAACCTCCGCATGGCGGTCCTCTTCGGCGGCCAGCCAGCTGAACGCCTTTTTGCCCTCATCGGTTCTGGCATGATCGGCAGCTTTGTGGAAATAAGCGGCAAACTTCTCCTCGGCTTCAATCGCCAGATCGAGGGCCTTGAGATCACCCTCGTGGCTCACCAGAGCCGCCTCAACCTGTTCCGCGCTGGGAAAAACCTCACGGTCTGAAAAACGGCTCAGGTAGGGCAGAAACTCATCCTCATTATCCCAGAATTCCCCTTCCTGATAGAGCGGGATCATCCGCTCCAATGTCTTAAGATGACCGACTTCGTCCTGAGCGAGCATGCTGAACAGCTCGCGGGCCAGGTCGCTGTGGGCCTTCTCGACCATCGAAGAGTAGAAGCGGTGGCCGTTCTTCTCGACCTCCATCGCCGCGCGGATTACCTCAAAACCACTAAAATATTCTGTTCCTGACATCGTATTATTCTCCCGGTAAAGACGTAAGACCAATCGAAGATTGGATACGCTACCCACTCGCTTCGATCTTGTCCAGCGGATTTTCCCCGCCCAACGGTTGCAGAGGTTACCGGCCGAACAGCTTCTTCAGCGATTTGTCGATCAACTCCTGTGCGGGGATCTCCTCGGTGCCGAGTTTTTCCTGAATCTTTTCGCTGATTTTCTCTTCAACCTTCTTTTTCACCTTCGCCTTGACCTCATCCTTGACCTGATCTTTGAGCTTCGAACTGTCCAGCTTGAACGACGTCGCGCTGTAGGTTCCGGCGACCTTCATCGGCAGTACACCCCAACCGTTCTCATCGCTCAGGGCCCGTCCAAAGGGACTGTTGAGACTGACCCCTTTCAGCACATCCGGTGCCAGCGCCGTCTCAAGGGTCAGCTTCAGCGCACCATCGATTGCAGCTGTACCCTGTGCTTTAATGCGTGTCCGGCTGCTGTCGAGGGCGATATCGAGCTGTGCAATCCTGCTTTGCAGATCGAAGGTTCCCCCCAGTGACTTAAAACTGAGAACCCGCAGTTCTGGCTGACCGAGAAACGACGACATCTCGCCGAGGAACGACCCACCGCGCAGCCGGCCATTTTCGAGCCGGATATCCCCGCGTGATCGCAGATTGTCCAGCAGGGTTGCGGTGAGGGCCCCAGCTCCAGAAAAATCGATGGAGCCACGCAACGTCCCCTGCACAGCATCTTTGACCTCGGGGACCAACGCCG
>PKUC01000064.1 GCA_002868865.1 Desulfuromonas sp.
CAGCAAGCGTCCCGCTCCGGCCGCAGACAGCTACAACGCCATCGACCACTATGTCGCTGACGACTACAACTCCACAACAGGACTGCCCGAATTCAAAGTTGTCGCGGCTCCCTGGAAGTACTTTCAAGCCTATGACATGAATGGCGACGGTACCACAGCAGAGGGCGAAGGCTTCAACATGCCGAACGTCCGCGAGATGGACTGCTTCATGTGCCACTTTGAAGGCTTCAACAACATCGTTAACTCGGCTGCTGTACAGATGGGTTACCTCAACGCTGCTCCGGCACTGTCTTCGGGCATGATGAACATGTTCACCCAGACCTATGTTCCGGGCACCGTGACCATCACCGCACAAGACATGGGCCCAATGGGCACCCAGGGTGTTGCCAGCCTGTCCGGTCAGTTCCTGAATAAGCTCAAGCCTGAGCCTCCGACAGAGAACTGCCAGATGTGCCATACTCCGAGCAACATGGCGACCTTCCAGGACATGTTCGAAACCTTCCTGTCGGCCGCTCCGATGGAGTACAACCCGACCGCACCGTTCGCCAGTGCACTGACCGGTAAAGCCCTGCCGTCTTACGACATCGCCGCAGCGTTCTACCCAGAAGGCTCCACCTCTGCTGAAGTCTTCATGGACTTCACCACACAGAGCTGGGTTTATGGCGACGGTTCCTCTGCTGCCGGTCCGTTCGGCATCTTCCCGATTGCCCTGGATTCGTCCTGGTCAATGCTTGACGAAAGCGGCTACCCCATCACCACCGCAGCAGGTGGTGGCAAGGATGCCATGACCGGACCGCTGTACTACGAAGGTCGCGGTACCGCAACAACTCCCGCTGACCAGAACGCTATGAAAAAATCGACCATCCCCTTCCCGAAGGCGGACTGGTTTAAGCGTGGCGATCTGTGGGAGCCCGAGCTTGAAGTTCACTACAGCATGGGTTGCGGCGGCTGCCACTACAACGGCAACAGCGGCAACACCGACCTCAACCAGTGCGATCCCGGCCGTGGCCAGGTCCGCATGGGCGGTATCGAGAGCAAGGGCAACGGTGAGTACACCGACGCCACCCTCGACACCCGTAACACCGTTAAAACCTGCGTTGGCTGCCACGTCACCGGCAAGAGCCACAACGGTTCCGACATCGACACCTTCGGTGCTCCCAACCCGGGCGCTGCACACGCTGACGCCGGCCTGCTGGCTAACGTCACCACCGGTGTCAAGCTCAATGAAACAACCGGCGCAGAAGAAACCTTTACCGGTAACCACATGGACGTAATCGACTGCTCGACCTGCCACGTCTACAAGCCGACCATGGCAGTTCGTGCACTTGACTGCACCTCCGGTAAGCGTTTCCCGACCCTGATCGGTATCGACGAGAGCAAGGGCATGATGTCCATGTTCACCGATCCGATGCAAGCCGACAGCCTGACCGATGAGCAAGCGGTTGGCGCTGTTAACACCAACTTCGGCAACATGGGCGTCAACCAGATGGGTATCGACATGTTCATGGACATGACCCAGTACGGTGTCCCCACTGTATTCGGAATGCCGACACCTGATTCAATGGGTATGGGCAATATTGACTACATGACCGCGATGACAACTGACATGGGCGGCGGAGTCACTATGATGGGCATCATGATGGGGCATTATGGCTTCACAGATTCTAACGATCTGATGGCCGCCCTTGGTGCTCAATTCCCAGGACTGGGCGAAGGTGCTACCCAGGGTGATGCAGCCCGCGCCATGCTGAAGGCCCAACTCCAAGAGTGGAAGCCGATCTACGGGTGGCATGCTAATGCTCCCAAGAAAACCCACGACGGCGAAGTCAACACCGAATGGCGTCGTAAGATCATTCCGATCAACTTCATCACCGCACAAATGTGGGACGATGCCGCTAACGCTGCTGTTGATGCCAACGGCGACGATGGCGAAGAAAACGGCATGACCGTCCTGTGGGATCCGTGGATCAGCCGCGACATGAAAGCCGGCATGAACTTCAACGACACTGGCTTTGCGACTGTACCGATCGGCTTCGGTGGTGGTGCATACCAATCCGCCTACAATGCCGACGGCACCTTTACCGGTGCGTTTGACTATGTCGGTATCTACGGCGGAAACGCCCTTATGACCACTCCTGAGCAGATCAATGCCTACAAGGCCTATCGTGAAGGCATTAAAGATTCACCCGGCCTGAACGGTCGCAGCTGGGCTGGCACCAAGCTGGTCTTCATGGGTGGCAATCCGTTCCAGGTCACTCACAACGTCTCCGCAGTCCGTAACGGCAAAACCTTGGGCCGTAAGGTCGGTGAGACCTATGGCTGCGCCGACTGCCACAGTGCAGGTTCCAACTTCTTCAGCGGCGCTTACGACATGACCGGTACCGGTGTTCCCGCGTCAAACGAGTACGACTACGACGCATCCGGCTTTACCTTCGGTCTGGATCTTGCGACCGCTACCGCATCGAACATGATGCAGCGTCCGGTTGTCGACTACGAGGTTGTTGCTGATTCTGCCGACCTGCTGACCGGTTCCGAGGCCAAGTGGAAGTTTGCTGGTCTTGACCACGACGCTACCCCCCGCGCAGGCGGTTATGTTGACGACGTCGAGTTCATCGAGCACGGTTGTTGGGACGGCTCTGAGTTTACTGTTCAGGGCACCACCTCAACTGGTGGCGTCTTCTGTACCACCGCCGACTACGCACGTACCACTGACCTCGACCGCAGCGCCTTCCTGTATCCTGATCTGCACCACGATCACGATGCACTGGTCGCTCGTATCGCCGAGCTGGAGTCGATCACTGCTGCTGCCGAAGGTATTGGCGAGACTCCTGAAATCAGTGAGCCGATGACTGTCAACGGCGCAACCACAACCGGTGGTACAGTCGCAATTGAAGTTGCTGCAAATGCTGCTGTAACTCTGGGCGTTGAAGATGACGCAGCAACAGGCACACCGTCTTACTCTTACTACAACATCAACGATGAGTCGGTAACAGAACTTGCTGGAAACAGTGTCACCTTCACTACGCCTGGTACTTACCGCGTGGTTGTCACAACGACAACTGTAGAAGGCAAGGTTGCTCAGAGCTACCAGTATGTGACCGTCAAGGCACCTGCTGCTGGTGTTGATTCCATGGAAGCTGTTGCAACTGGCCAGGATGTTGTTCTGACCCTGACCGTAGGCGACTTCCCTGCTGGTACCGCAAATATCGCGGTCAGCTGGGGCGACGGTGGTGCTCTCAGCTTCGTCGATCCTCTGACTCTGGCTGAGGTTACCGCTGACAACACCATCGATTACACCTATACCGGTACCGCTGTTGGTTCTGAAGTGAAGGTTCGCTTCAGCAACTCCGACAATGAAACACTCGGTATCTGGCACGATGTTGTCAAGTAACAGCTACTGACATAAACCTCTAGCCAAACGGCCCGAAGGAGAAATCCTTCGGGCCGTTTGTTTTTCTATGAAATTTTGCAACATGGCTCTATTAAGGAAATATCTTCTCCCCTGTACTCATAACACCTTCTCTGATTAGAACCATCGACAGACCACAAAAATCGGCCCCCTTTTTGCATAATCATTAGAATATTTTCAACACCAGTCGCCCAATGGGGCATATCAACAGTCTATAGTTATTCACCACCTACCATGATGTGGTTTTCATGCTGTTTTTAGCTGATGGATAAGTGTAAAAATGTTACAAGTTGGGATCGAAGCAAAAGGTAACGAGACTCGACAACAGCTTAGCGCGACCAACTAATCGACCACGTTGACATTCATCACGAGGAGAAGGACCATGCACAGCAAACTTATTCACCTTTGGCTCGGATTGATATTTTTTCTGGCCATATTGTTTCCCACACACACCATGGCTGCACCTTATGTCTATGTCGCAGACAGCGCAGATAGCAGCGTTACCATCATTGACATTGCTACCCAAAAAGCTGTCGCCAGTATCGATTTAGGGGACAATAAAGGGCCTCAGGAAATTTTGCTCCACCCTGACCGTCCTCACCTTTTTACTTCTAACTACAATGGTGGAAGCGTTTCTATCTATAAAATCAATGGATTTGACACCCACGAACTCATAAAAGAAATTCCCATTGATGGCGTAAACCCCGAAGGAATGGCTTTTAGTCCTGACGGCAAAAAACTTTACGTCGCTCATGCCCTTGGAACCAGTAGCACCAGTATCTGGTACCAGTATTTGACTGAAATTGACATTAATGACGACCCAACCAATACAGGCTACCTGGAAGTTTCCAGAAAGCGCCTTTTCGCCATAAACGATGCACCTGCACCTCACAGTATTCACATCCAAGAAGATGTCGATACCCTGTATGCCCTAATCAGCGGCCGCATTGAGGACATCGTCTACAAAGTAAATATCGAAGCCCTCCTGAACCAGGAAGAAGATTTGATTGCCGAGAACAATCCGGCTGTCAAGAAGCAAGAGCTCAAAGAAGGGTGCGGTCCACACGGGCTTGATGTTTCTGAAGCTGGCATCGCATACGTCACATGCCAGGAATCTTCGGATCTTGCTTACTATGATACAACCGAATCCCCGATTGTTCCCAACTACCTCTCCCTCGGCGAGGGAACACTCCCTGAGGACGTTGTACTCAACAGCACAGAAACCAGTGCATACATTGCCAACACCGGCGCATCTACAGTGTCCGTTGTCGACCTCAGCGGCACCCCTTCTGAAGTTGAGACTCTTGAGATTGGCGAGGCTCTTTCACCTCGCTATATGACGATCAACCCCAGTGGCGACACGGTGTATGTCTCGTGCTACAAAGACTCAAGCCTCGCTGTCATCAGTACCGCTACAAATAGTTTTGAGACGTTCTCGGTTGACAGTGGCAACACAGATGGCTTTAAAGGGGTTTCGGAAGCAGATTATTCTGCACGAATTCTTTCCGAATCAGCCATTATCTTTGATCCAGCTGCAACGGATTCCGCAAGTGCCCCTACCGAGGTCAGCCTGACAAACAATGGCTTGGGCCAGCTCTCTATTACCAGCGTATCCATAGAATCCAGCGCTTTTACACTTACAGATATCGATTGTATTGGCGCAGTACTCGACCCATATGAAAGTTGTTCATTTAATGTTACTTTTTCACCCGATGCGACCGGCGATATCTACGGATTAATACTCGTTGACTCAAATGCTTCGAATGCAACCTCGGGAACGATTTACGATATAGGCCTCTCCGGAGAAGGAACGGAACCGACTGGTGTTACTCCCGTTGCCGCTCCGACCATTGACGACGCTGGTGGTACAATTATTACCGGCAATACCGTTAAATTTGTCTGGACACCTTCCGCAGATGACACCGCCGAGCTATTCACCTATCGTGTCGATGTCTCAAGCAGCGCGTCATTTGACAGTTACGATTCATTTTCTGCCTCTACCGGATTGGCGGCGGGAATGGGAATCGCTTCCCTACTCCTGATCGGTGGGGCGGTCAAAAACAACCGCCGGAAGCTGATGATCTGGGGGTGCACTTTGGCCCTAGCGGCACTCCTGACCGCTTGTGGTGGTGGCGGAGGAGGCTCTTCTGATCCAGATCCAGATCCTTCCGACCCAACCGGAACAATGTCCGTAACCCCGAGCACAGCCTTCGACAGCGGCACCTACCATTGGCGGGTCGGAGTCAAAGCTACTGGCACCGACTTTTGGGTTTACAGCGAGAGCCAAACATTCACGATCGATTAACACATCCTGTCTTTACAAAGAAAAATGGCCCGTGGTTTTCACCACGGGCCATTTTTCTTTTATTCTTTCTCAACCTGTCAGCTACTCGGTCGCCTCTCCGCCACTAACCTTGTGCAGTTCAACTTCAAACAGCAGCACAGAGTTCGGTTCGATCAATGGGCCGGCTCCGCGCTCACCATAAGCGAGAACAGAAGGAATCGCCAGTTCGTACTTGGCACCTTCTTTCATCAACTGCAGCGCCTCGGTCCAGCCGGGGATCACCCCACCAACCGGGAAAGTGACCGGCTCGCCACGCTTGTGGGAGCTATCGAACACGGTGCCGTCAATCAGTTTGCCGACATAATCGACGGTGACGCTTGATGACACCTTCGGCTGTGGACCAGTGCCTTCTTCGATCACTCTGTACTGCAGGCCACTCTCGGTGGTGATGACGCCTTCTTTTTTGCCGTTCTCTTCCAGATAGGCGGCACCATCGACCTTATTCTTTTCTGACCGAGCTTCTGCACGTGCCTTGGCTTTAGCAGTGATTTCTTCCTGAATATCGGCCTTGACCTGGGCGATTTCCTCGGGTGTCAGCATTGGCTCGACCCCATCAAGGCCATCCTTCATGCCTTTGAGAAAGACGTCGAAGTCAACATCCATCTCCTGAAGCTTAAAATTCTGCCCCAGATTCAGCCCATAGCTGTAGCTGAATTTCTGGTTGAGGGTGTTGAGCTCTATCACCTTGTCGGTGTCCTGTGCCGCACAGCCGGCAAATGTCAGTCCGGCCGTCAATGCCAGCGCGAGTCCTTTCAGTTTCATTCTTTATCGTCTCCTTTGGTAGTTTTTGCGTCGTCGCAGACAGGCACGTCCTGTCCGGCGAGTGCAGGTGATGACACATCGATAATATGGCTATTTCTGATAATCGACCGGCTGATTGCGGTCGTACTGCAATGTGCGGTGACACCCGGGCGTACAGCTTCCACCGGTTTCAGTGCGTTCGTAGCGGGTCGGGATCGCCCAATCACCGAAGCTTGCACCGGTTTCGTTAATCAACGCCGGCAGCGGGCTGACGTGGGGATCATGGCAGGCCCGGCAGGTGCGCCCTTTGCGGCTGTTAACAACATGCTTGTAATGGAGATTCTCTTTACCGTTTCTGAATTCAGTGTAGATGCTGGTGTTTTCGAAACGGAGCAGATTTTTGTCGTGGCAGGTCAGACAGAAGTCGTAGGCGCCTTCCTCATAAGGGGCGTAGAACGCCTCGGGATAATCATCACTGAGCAACTTGAGAAAATCGGACCCGTGCGGGTTGTGGCACGATGAGCATTCCCCGTCACGAATCGGGCCGTGGACCATGGTGTTTTCAGACAGATCCCCTTCGAGACCCTTTAATCCCTCGGGACGTTTTTTCTTGTCGTGGCGGTGGCAGTCGAGGCATAGGTCTTTCTGACTGGTCGGCAACAGGCCCTTGCGCTCCGAAAAGTGGGTCGAATGACACTGTCCGCACCCCTTCTCGCTCTGCAGGGCGCGGTGCTTATGACGCGAGCGCCGTGCGGCGGTCCCGACCTCTTCGTGGCAGGTCACGCACAGGTCGGGCATCTTCTCTTTCAACAGAAACAGATGCCTACTCTGGTGCGGCAAGTGGCAGGAGGTACAGTCTTCATCACGCACGGGCGGGTGCACCACCGGCGCGGCCATCAACCCTTCGGCAAAGTTCTGGTGGCAGCTCAGACAGAGCTGTTTGACAGGTTTTAAAAGCCGGAACGGCTGATCTGACTGATGGGGATCGTGACAGACGGTACAGGCACCGACCGCCACCGGTCCGTGGACATACTCCAGCTCCGGATCGAATCCATCGTGACACATCAGGCAGAGGTTTTTGAGGCCGTCACCTTTTAAAGTCGTTTCGGCTGTGCGACCGTGGGGTTGATGGCAGATCAGACACTCCCCGGAAGCGACCGGCGCGTGGATCTGACTCTGATCGAAGCTCATATCGTGGCATTGACTGCACAGTTCCGCGCCGTCAGCGATGAGGATAAAGTCCTGAGTCTCAGTGGCGGGATGAGTCTCGGTGGCGGGATCATGGCAACTGGTGCATTCGTCCTCCCAGCCGGGGAAGTGGGGTTCGTTGATCGCCGTAAAATCGGCGTGACATTCTGCGGTCAGGCATGATTCGGCCTGCGCAAAGCCCACCAGCGGCAACACCAGCAACACACCCAACAGACATCTGACCACCACCCTGAACTGCATCATTACCTTACACCTTGACTCATCGTATCAGCCGATCAAGCCGATGCTTTGTTGTTTTTTCTGTCCTTACCGAATCCGCTCAATTTGAACTTTTTGATCCGGTAGCGGATAGTATCACGGCTAATCCCCAGATGTTTGGCCGCCTCGGTCTGGTTGCCGTTGAACTGGACCAACGCTTGAACGATCAGCTCCTTCTCCATCTCGTCCATCGACATGCCACCCGCGGGCAAGCGCGAATAGTCATCTTCGACCGGAGCCGATGAGATTGTCGACACGGCGCCGTCGGGCTGCACCGATGGGATCTGGCGGTCGCCGCCGACATGGCGGCTATTTTCACAACCGGGGCAGCGGGGGTTGAGTACCTTACCGTTTTCGAGCATGATCGCGCGCTCGATAGTATTGCGCAGTTCGCGGACATTGCCGGGCCAGTCATAGTCGATCAGACAGTCCATCCCCTTGGCGGCGACCGATTCGATCTGCCGGCCGTATTCTTTGTTAAGAACGGCGACAAAATACTGCACCAGATTCGGGATATCCTCTTTTCGTTCACGCAGCGCCGGCAGACGCATAACCATGACGTTGAGACGGAAGAACAGATCACCGCGGAACTCTCCATCTTCGACCATCTGTGCCAGGTTGCGGTTGGTGGCGGCAATAATCCGTACGTCGGTTTCGAGTTCGTCCTTACCACCGAGACGTCTGAAACGCTTGGTTTCGATCACCTTGAGCAACTTGCCCTGCATCGACAACGGCAGATCACCGATCTCGTCGAGGAAGACCGTCCCCTTGTTGGCGTTTTCGAAAATCCCCTTTTCTTCGCTGGACGCATCAGTATAGGCCCCTTTTTGGTGGCCGAACAGCTCATTTTCCAGCAAATTTTCAGGGATGGCCGCACAGTTCAGTTCGATAAACGGCTGCTCCGAGCGGGCACTGTGCTGATTGATAGCCTGGGCCACCAGCTCTTTACCGGTGCCGCTTTCACCGAGAATCAATACCGTTTTGCAATCACTCTCAGCGCACAGGCGGATATTCTTGAACACCTCGATCATCTTCGGCGAATTGCCGACCATCTGGTTCAGCTCAACGTTCGCGTCGACCCCCTGACCAAAATCATCCGGAGCCTGGGCCAGCGATTTTTTCTCAAATGCCTTGGCAATGGTGTGTTCAACCATATCGAGCTTGAACGGTTTGCCGATATAATCCTCAGCACCGTATTTGAACGCCTGCACGACATAATCGGACTGGGCATTGGCGGTGATCATCAGGATAATCAGATCGTCATTTTTCTGCTTGAATTCGTTGAGAAGATCGATGCCGACCGCGTCCGGCAGCCAGATATCGAGCAGGATCATGTGTGGGTTGAACGCTTCGACCTGCTCGCGGGCCTCCGCACCCGAGCCGGCGACCTCAACCAGGTAGCCGTTTTTCTCCAGCATCCGCGACAGAGACCAACGGATCAACTTTTCGTCATCAACAACCAGAACCCGTTTTTGCACCATACAATACACCTCGCACCCGCCATCCGAAACGGACCGCAGGCTGTTCTGTACCCGACTCAGCGCCACCCGAGATCAACCGGCTGAGCACCGTACTTTCTACCACTTTTTGACAAATTCATAAAGAGAGAACCGCACACCACGCACTACGGCATCAGACGCAAGTGGCACCGCTTGAGTCGCGGTTTTCGATGGTTATCGGAACATGCTAGCGGATATAGATCAAAGAGGCAAGGTTACAAGGAGAGCTCGGCCCTGCGGCTGGCGGGAGGTAAAGACCCGACCTTGATGCTGTTCGATAATCTGCTGAGAGACGGACAGATTGAGGCTACGCTGTTTGCGCTGCGACAACGCCACAGACTGTTGCGATTGTTCCGCGGTCAACGGAGGCTCGGAGGGGATAATCGCCACGCTGACGCCCTGATCAGCCTGCTCCGAAAAACAGCTACAGCTCTGGCGCTGACAGACCGGCACCTTCTCTTTCCAGCGGGTATTGACGGCTACATGACAACCGGGCTCGAGGCTGTCGATCAAGGTCGCGAACAGGTTGACAAAGGCCTGGCGCAGCAAACGTTCATCCGCGGGAACAGGAGGCTGTGCGTCTCCATGACAACGGTGAATGGTCAGTTTTTTCTCCAGAATGGCCCCTTCGAGCAAACGCAGGCTGCTGTCGATAACCGCGTCGATCTGTACCTGCGCCCGCCGCGGGGTATCCACCAGGGAGAATTGCAGGAGATGGTCGACGACTCGATCGATCCGATCGACCTGTTCGAACAGGGCACTGAACAGATCCTCACTGGGGTACAGGTCGCGGATATCCTGCCTAAGGGTCTCCAGTGAACCCGCGAGACAGGCCAGAGGATTCTTTATCTCGTGCGATAGGACCGCGGACAATTCCCCAAGGCAGGTCAGGCGGTCGAGCCGGGTCAACTGATGATCCTGAAGAAAATCCTGCGGGTTGAAGTGAGACTGCTGGCATACCGGGGAAGGAGAATACAGCGGGCGTGATCCCGGCACACTCTCAACCGGTGCTCCGGAATTTTCGAGATCGTTCAGGTAATCATTAATCAGCGCAGCCTTGCTTTGATCGAGGTGGAGAAAAAAGAGGCCGAGTTCATACGCATCAGCGGGAATTGTCTGGCTGCAGCTCTGCGAGCGAACCACCAGCGCGTCCATTTCGAGAGCCTCGGTGACGTTCTGCGGGCGGGGCACGTCGAGGTAAAGAGACAGGCGGGAATAGGGCTGAACGTAGGTGGGCACAACACAAGACAGCCCGCGGCTGGAAATATTGACCGTGGTCCCCCTGTAGCTGCGGGAGTCTTCGCACAGGATCTGCAGGGGAACACGCGTTCCCAGCCGTTGATCCAATCTCTGTTCGCCCGACACCTGCATCACACAACACCGCATTCCCGAAACGCCCCTGGCGGGGCAAGATCAGCACACCGGGACTGAAGATCCCGTTCAACTCACCATATAATACCAGGTCTTTCGAAATATTTAATTTGCAAATTCCAAGCCGCTCCGCCTTTTACGGCCGAAATGAGTGCATAAAACGGGGCATCTGAAAGCACGACAGAACCTTTGAGCAGGACCGATCACGACACACAGCACTTACGTACGAAATTCTACGGAGAACAAGGGCCCTGTCAAAATGTAGTAAAGGGAACCCCGAAACGAAAAATGAACCCCTTCTTTTTCTGGGGCATTTAGCCCGACAAACCCCATTTTGCCGCTTCTATCCCGGCCAAATACCCCGTTGACCAACAGAGCTGAAGGTTATATCCCCCGGTCGGCCCATCGAGATCGATCAGTTCTCCGGCAACAAACAGCCCTTCAACACGTTTCGATGCCATGGTGCGCATATCCAGATCGGGCAAGGCAAGTCCGCCGGTGGTGATGATAGCCTTGCCGAATCCTTCACAGCCGGTCACCGTCAAGCGCAGATCTTTGAACAGACCCAGAAGACGCAGGCGTTCCTCACGGCTGACCGAATGGCACTTTTTAAAGGGATCGATCCCCGAAAGGTTCAGAAAGATCGGGATCAGCGCCCGGGGCAGTAAACCCGCAAGCGAATTTCTAAAATCGCGATTGCTATGCTCGGTCAGTTCGCGCTGCAAACGACGATCGAAGGTATCGCGCTCTACCGCAGGCTTGAGGTCCAGCGACAGTTCGATGTGAGCTTTGTTCAAAACAGGCCGGACCTCGGTGCTGAGATCGAGGACGATGGGGCCGCCGATGCCGTTGCGGGTAAAAAAGGCCTCTCCGAAACGCTCGCAGCGCACCTGTCCATCGACCAGCAGAGAGATACGGACATTCTTCAGGTTGAAATCACAGACCTGATCGGTCCATGCCTCCTTCAACTTGAGAGGCACCAATGCAGGCTGCGGGGTGACCAGGCGGTGTCCCAACTGCTGTGCCCAGCGGTAACCATCGCCACTCGAACCGGTCTGCGGATAAGACAGACCACCGGTGGCGACCACCACCGCAGCAGCACCGATTTTGCCGCGACTGGTGGCAACGGAAAGCCGTCCATCATCATCGCGCGTCACTCCGGTGACTGCACACCCGGCCCGTAGCTCGACTCCCGCCTGTTTGACGAACTGCTCAAGCACCTTGAGGACGGCGGCCGCTCCACCACGGGCCGGAAACACCCGCCCACCCCGCTCGACCTGCAGAGCGAGACCCCGCTGCTCGAAAAAATCGAGGACGTCCTCTACACCAAACGCATAGAGAGCCGTCAACAGGGCCTTGCCCTGACGACCGAAATTCTCCACCAGTCGACGTGGGTCGGCTTCGTTATTGGTGATATTGCAACGCCCTTTGCCGGTAATCAGCAATTTTGCGCCACAGCGCGCATTTTTTTCCAGCAGTACCACCCGCGCGCCCTGCCCTGCGGCAAATCCCGCAGCAAACAGCCCCGCCGGGCCACCGCCGATTACGGCGACGTCATAATCTGACTTCATAAACCACCCTTTCGCAAGAAACGGCGCCATTATTCATCGGTCAGCATTCGAAGTCCACACAATGCTCACGAACACACGGAATTCTTCCTCAAATCTGGAGCCCTCATCAGAGAGCCAGCGGAACAGGCCCTGCGCTGATGCCCCTTGCTCCGGATCGGACGCTGTGCTATCCATACATGACAACTTAAGTCACCTATCTTTACAGAAGGGTCTCCATGAACATCGAACAGATGAAAACCGTTCTGCGGGAGTTGTTACTAAAAACCGACCTGACGCCGTGCGTCGTCGGCCACCGCGGCGTCGGTAAAACCGCTGGCATCATTCAGGTGTGCCGCGACATCGGCTATGGCTACACCCCGCTGCGGCTGGGGCAAATGGAGGTCGGCGACCTGATCGGCATTCCCTACCGCCAGGACGAGGTGATGCACTGGTCGCGCCCGGGGTGGTGGCCGGCTGCAGGGGAAGAGCCACGACTTATCCACTGTGATGAGCTAAACCGCGCCCAGCAGGAAGACACCCTGCAGGCGATCTTTCAGTTTGTCGAGCCCCCTGCCGAAGGACAACAACGCGCACTGCACACCCACCAGCTTGAATCGCAGCACCGCGTGGTGGTCGCCATCAATCCACCGGACGGCACCTATCAGGTCGCGCCCCTCGATCGCGCCCTGCTAGACCGGATGATCATCCTGCAGGTCGAAAGCGACCCCGAATGCTGGTCAAAACATGCAGGCAGTCAGGATTTCCACCCTCAGGTCCGCCACTTTATTGCTGAGCACCCTCCCCTGCTGTCCCTCGGCAACACCAATTACGACATGCAGGTCCAGCCCTCGGAGCGCGCCTGGGAGATGATCAGCGTCCTCAAGCAATCCTGCCGTTTCCCTGCGGAGCTGGAGATGGAGGTTTACAGCGGTGTGATCGGACGTGAAGCGGCGGTCGCCTTTCTCGGATGGTGCGCAGAGCAGCGTATCCGGCCACTGAGTGCCGGCGACATCCTGGATCGCTGGTCAGATGTCGCGGATCAGGCCCGTCAGCAACGCGATGACATTCAGGCCGCCACTATCAATGAGCTGCTTATTCAACTGAAACAGGACTGTACCCTGACGAACGCTCAGCAGGACAATCTGGTGGCATTTATCGATGTTCTACCACGAGATGGACGTTTTGCGCTGGTCAAAGCCCTGCTGCGGATTCCACCGATCGCCGCCATCCTCAGCCAGGACAGGTACGATGCCGTCATCCTCGACGCCATCACCCGCATCAGCGAAGAGGTGGTTTGACACGTGCGCCCCCTGGAAGACAGCATCGTCCGTCTGCTGAAGTCCCGCCCGTTTTACGGCCACCTGCTGCTCCAGTTCCGCCGTCGGCAGACCACATCGGGCAAGGCCGCCGGAGCAACGATCCGCGACGGTGTACCGACGCTGTATATCAACCCACAGCATTTCTCCCTTTTCAGCCCCGCCGAGCAGGACGCCTTGCTGGAGCACCTCATCAAGCACATTCTTCATCTGCACCCCAGCCGGCGCGGCGACCGCAATCCACGTTTTTGGGATCTGGCCTGCGATGTAGCCATCAATCAGACCATCGATCACCTGCCCCCGGAAGCGGCTCAACCGCAATCGTTTCGACTTCCGGAGAACCTGGCCGCCGAGGAATACTACCCCCGCCTTCAACAGGTTCCGCTGCTGGGAACGTCAACAGGGCAGGGAGATGGCAGCGGACAGCGGGGGGATACTCTGCAAAACGGCACACAGATCGACCCCATCGACGATCATCAGATCTGGCAGGAAGCAAGCAGAACTCCGCCGGCACTGTCGGAGCAGGTGGTCAGAACAATGGTCCAGAGTGCCCTGCGCAAAAGTCACGATGAAGTCTCCGACGACATCCGCACCCTGATCGATCCCCTGCTGCAACTGCCGACCATCCCCTGGCAACAGATCCTGCGCCAATTCGTCGGCACGGCGGGCCGCACCGGACGCACCGCCACCTGGCAGCGGGCACACCGCCGCTTTGGCCACACCACACCGGGACACAAAAAACGGCAACTGCTCAACCTGCTGGTCGCCATCGACACCAGCGAATCGACCGACAGCGAAGACCTGCGCGAGGCCTTCGCCCGCGAACTGCTCCAGATCGCCCGCAGCCGCCAGAGCCGGATCACCGTCCTCTACGCCGGCAGCACCATCCGTAGAATCGATACCTTCTCCCGTGCGCCGCAACACTGTGATGTCGTCCGCGGTGGCGGCTTTACCGATCTGCGCCCCGCCTTTGACTACGCGCTGACGATGCAACCCCGCCCCGCCGCCATCATCTACCTGACCGACGGCTACGGGCCTGCGCCCGAGACGATGGAGATCCCGACCTTGTGGGCGCTGACCCCCGACGGCCAAAAGCCGGTCGACTGGGGCGTCGAACTACGTCTTACAGGCTGACACATTGACAGGATGACAACGATATGAGCGACAGCGAACTCCACCCGATGACCGAAGAGACCCTGCGCACCCTGCTGGAACAATCCGGCGCGCGAGTCATGTCCCGTTCCGGACGCAACGAACATTATGGCTCGCCGCGCGAATTCTCCTTTGAGGTCAAAGCGGTGTTCAAAAACGGCCTCGGCCTGCACCTGCAGGCGCGCCAGTTCACCTACCGCGACCCCTGGGAGACCAGCGGCCGCGTCAACGACATCATCGATGTGTCGCTGTTAAAGGACGGCAGCTACAGCGAACTGCCCAAGGGCTACGATTTTTTTCAGGACCGCGATATGGAAGAAGGGATCGACTGGGACAGTCTGCAGCAGATGATCAACTGCGTGCGTAAAATCAACCCGAAGATTTTTGTCCTGCAGGGGTTGACGGGCGATCTATAGGGTCCATTCTCCCTCTTGACAGAACCCCCCAAAAAAAGCACCCTTACGGCCTGTTTTGTACAGACCATTTTTCTTAGAATCACGACCGGATAAAGGAGACTCCTCATGAGCGCCAACCCTGTACTTTTAATAACCACCAACAAGGGCGATATCACCATCGAGCTGGATGCGGAGAACGCTCCGATTTCGACTCGGAACTTTCTTGATTACGCCTCCGAGCAGTTTTTTGACGGCACTATCTTTCACCGTGTCATCCCCGGCTTCATGATTCAGGGCGGTGGTTTTACCACCGACATGACCCAGAAACAGACCAAGGGGCAGATCAAAAACGAAGCCGCCAACGGCCTGAAGAACAAGCGTGGCACCTTAGCAATGGCCCGTACCAATGTGGTCGACAGTGCCACCTGTCAGTTCTTTATCAACCTGTCCGACAACGATTTTCTTGACTACAAAGGGGCCGCACCACAGCTGTTCGGCTACGCCGTTTTCGGCAAAGTCACCGCAGGGATCGAGGTTGTCGATGAGATCGCCAAAGTCGCAACCGGCAACAGCGGCATGCATCAGGACGTGCCGAAAGAGCCGGTGGTGATCGAATCGGTCACGGTGCAGGGGTAACAGAGACCGGCTCGGGCTTGCGCTGTGGACCTGTTGACCCTGCTGGGAATCTCGGTGGCTCTGGCGATGGATGCGTTTGCTGTCGCCCTGGCCACCAGCCTGAACCTGCCGCGCCTGACCGGACGGCACCTGTTCCGGTTCGGTTTTCACTTCGGGCTGTTTCAAGCCCTGATGCCGATCTGCGGCTGGCTGGCCGGGATGGGTTTTCGACGCTATATCGAGGACTACGACCACTGGCTGGCGTTTGGACTTCTGGCCGCCGTCGGTGGCAAGATGCTCTGGGAAGCCCTGCACCCCGACCACGAGGAACGATCGCCCCGCGACCCCACCCGCGGCTGGTCGCTGGTTATGCTTTCGATCGCAACCAGCATCGACGCCCTCGCCGTCGGCCTGACCTTTGCCATGCTCGACGTCACCGTCTGGTTCCCCGCGCTTCTGATCGGCGTCACAGCCTGCCTTCTAACCCTGATCGGCATGGGTCTTGGACGGCGTATCGGGGCGCGATGGGGCAGTCGGTTCGAGGTGATCGGCGGGCTGTTGCTGATCGCCATCGGGGCAAAGATCCTCTTTGAACACACGCTATTGAGTTAAAACGATGACCAATCCGAGCGCCCCGATCCGCCTGCCCGCCGAATGGGAACCACAGGATGCGATCCTTCTGGCCTGGCCTCACCCAGGAACCGACTGGGCACCGCTGCTGTCTGCGGCCGAAGAGGTCTATTGCCGCACCATCGCAGCGATCACTAAGGCGGGACAGCGGGTGGTTCTGATCGCCTGCGATCCGGTCCATGTTCGCGCCGTTCTTGAGCGAGAGCGCATTTCTCTGCAGGAGATCGCACTCTACCCCCTGTGCTGTGATGACACCTGGACGCGGGATTTTGGGCCGATGACCGTCTATGGCGCCCACGGCCCGGAACTGCTCGATTTTGTCTTTAACGGCTGGGGCAACAAGTTTTCTGCCGAACGGGACAACGTGGCCACAGCGCGGCTCGCCGCACTGGGTGCTTTCGGTTCCACCCCGGTCCGTACCCTGCCGCTCATTCTCGAAGGGGGCAGCATCGAATCTGACGGCTGCGGGACCCTGCTGACCACCAGTCAGTGCCTTCTGACGCCGACCCGCAACCCGCACCTGTCAAAATCCGAGCTGGAGACCACACTCCTCGAACAGTTCGGCGCGCAGCGGATCCTCTGGCTCGATCACGGCCATCTTCAGGGGGACGATACCGACGCCCATATCGACACCCTGGCCCGCTTTGCCCCGAACGACACCATCGTCTATCAGGGGTGTGACGATGCGACCGACGAACACTATCAACCGTTGCAGAAGATGGCCCGTGAGTTGGGGCAGTTCCGCACCGGCGACGACCGGCCTTACCGGCTGTTCGAGCTCCCGCTTCCGCAGGCCCAGTATGATGACGAAGGGCAGCGACTGCCGGCGACCTATGCCAATTTCCTGGTGATCAACCGGGCTGTGCTGGTGCCAACCTATGCCGACCCCGCCGATTCAGTGGCGCAGACCATCATCGGCAGGGCCTTCCCGGAACGAACCATCATCGGCATCGACTGCCGAACCCTGATTCAGCAACACGGTTCACTGCACTGCATCACCATGCAGATTCCCCGAGGAGTTGTGCCATGCGCCCGTTGATAACCGCCCTGATCCAGCAGCGCTGCACCGCCAGTCCGGCGGACAATCTGAACAGCAGTATTGCGGCCGTTGAACAAGCGGCTGCTCAGGGAGCAGACCTCATCGTTCTTCAGGAGCTCCACGGCAGTCTGTATTTCTGCCAACAGGAACAGAGCGACGCCTTCGAACTCGCCGAACCGATCCCCGGTCCGACCAGTGACCGCCTTGCCGACCTGGCCAAACGGCTTGAGATCGTGCTGGTAGCCTCACTGTTTGAAAAAAGAGCTGCCGGTCTCTACCACAACACTGCAGTCGTATTTGATCGGGACGGCTCTCTGGCCGGACGCTACCGCAAGATGCACATCCCCGATGACCCCGGCTACTATGAAAAGTTTTACTTCACCCCCGGAGACAACCCGTTTCTGCCGATCGAAACCTCCGTCGGCAAGCTGGGGGTGTTGATCTGTTGGGATCAGTGGTTTCCCGAAGCAGCGCGCCTGATGGCGCTGGCGGGTGCGGAGCTTTTGATCTACCCCACTGCGATCGGCTGGGATCCCAGCGATGATGCCGCGGAACGACACCGGCAACAACAGGCCTGGCAGCTGGTTCAACGGGGTCACGCCGTCGCCAATGGCCTGCCGGTGCTGACCGCGAATCGGGTCGGCCACGAAGCGGACCCGGCGGGCGGGCCCGGCATCGATTTCTGGGGCGGCAGTTTTATCGCCGGATGTCAGGGAGAGCTACTCGCAGAAGCCAGCAGCGACAAGACAGAAATCATCACCGCATCACTTGATCTGGCCCACAGCGAACAGATCCGCCGCATCTGGCCCTTCTTCCGAGATCGCCGCATCGACCATTACGACGACCTCCTCAAACGGTTCAGAGACTGAGACGAGTTTTGGAGCTATGAATGCAAAAAGGCGGACCGCTGTAATCAGGTCCGCCTTTTTTGCGTTCTATGTCAGGGGTATGGCTAGAGACCGGCCCGCGCCTTGAGTGATTCGACGCGATCGGTCAGCTCCCACTTGAATTCGGGAAGTTCGCGACCGAAGTGGCCATAAGCGGCGGTTTTGCGATAGATCGGACGCAGCAGGTCAAGCTGCTCGATGATCGCAGCCGGACGCATATCGAATTCATCCCGCGCCACTTGAGCAATCTGATCGGAAGGAATCTTACCGGTCCCGAAGGTGTTGATCATCACCGAAACGGGGTCGGCGACACCGATGGCATACGCCAACTGTACTTCACATTTGTCCGCCAGTCCGGCAGCGACAATGTTCTTGGCCACGTAACGGGCCATATACGACGCGCTGCGATCGACCTTGGACGGGTCCTTGCCGCTGAAAGCGCCACCGCCATGTGATCCATGCCCGCCATAGGTATCGACGATAATTTTACGGCCGGTCAAACCGCAATCGCCCATCGGCCCGCCGACGACAAAGCGGCCAGTCGGATTGATCAGGTAGCGGGTCTTGTCATCGATCAACTCTTTGGGCATCACCGGGCGAATCACCTCTTCGATGATCGCCTCCTTGATCTGCGCATGGGTCACGTCGGGCGCATGCTGCGACGAAACCACGATGGTATCGATCCGGATCGGCTGATCGTCAACATACTGGATAGAGACCTGTGATTTGCTGTCCGGACGGAGGAAATCGATCGCCCCCGATTTGCGGACTTCGGCCATCTTCTGCGTCAGACGGTGAGCAAAGGTGATCGGCATCGGCATCAATTCGGGTGTTTCGTTGCAGGCATAGCCGAACATCAGGCCCTGATCACCGGCACCCTGTTCCTTGAACAAGCCCTCACCGGCGGTCACGCCCTGAGAGATGTCGGGGGACTGCTGATCGATAGTGGTCAACACCGCGCAGGTTTCGTAATCGAACCCCATCGCAGAATCGTTGTAGCCGATCTCTTTGATGGTCTGACGAACGATGGTCGGCAGGTCTGCATAAGCGGTCGTGGTGATTTCACCGGCGAGCATGGCCATCCCCGTGGTCACGAGGGTCTCGCAGGCCACACGAGCAGTTTTGTCTTCGGCCAGAATCGCATCGAGAACCGCATCGGAGATCTGGTCGGCAACCTTGTCGGGATGTCCTTCGCCGACGGATTCAGAAGTAAACAGAAAATCGGTCATAGCCATTGCTTGTTATCCTTCCTTGGCTGGGTGGTCATGGTCAACTTTTGATAGTACGGGATAATACAAAGCGGTGTCAATCCAAAGCACATTCCAAGCCCAGACAAACACTCAGGAATCTTTCAAATCGGGGCATGGGCAAAAATATCGGGCAGGAGGGTACGCATCTCCTTATCAATACAGGCTGCCACCTCTTTACCGGTCGAAAGCGTCATCAACTTGGTAAGCAGCACCTCACCGTCGGACTTCATCAACTGGCGAACCACCTGCTTGACGCGGGGCACGTAGGAAGAATTCATCGACAGCTCGGTCAAACCCAGACCGAGCAGCACCAGCGCATACTGCGGTTCTGCCGCCATCTCCCCACAGATACTGACATCGATGCCAGCGTCGCGGGCGGCGTCACAGGTTGCCTTCAGCGCCCGCAAGATCGCGGGATGCATCGGCTCGTACAGGTACGCGACATGCTCATTGCCGCGATCGACAGCCAGACAGTACTGGATCAGGTCGTTGGTGCCGATGGAGAAGAAATCGACCTCGGTGGCCAATAGCGGCGCAACAAAAACCGCTGATGGGGTTTCGATCATCACCCCGATGGGGATCGACTCGGCAAACGGAATGCCGTCACGACGCAGATCGTTCTGCACGTCCCGAAAAATTCGTTTGCACGCACGGATTTCGCCGACACCACTGATCATCGGAAACATGATCCGCGCCCGTCCCGCCACAGAAGCCCTGAGGATCGCGCGCAGCTGAATCTTGAAAAGATTGATTTCGCGCAGAGAAAACCGGATCGCCCGCAACCCCATCGCCGGGTTATCTTCATCTTCGAGGCACAGGTCTGTCACGAACTTGTCACCGCCAAGATCGAGAGTCCGGATCGTCACCGGATGCGGGTCCATCGCTTCGAGCATCTCCCGGTAGGCGGCGATCTGTTCTTCCTCGTCGGGCGGTTGTTCACGGTTCATGTACAAAAATTCGGTGCGGTACAAACCGATCCCTTCAGCACCATACTTGAGGGCGGATTCGACCTCTGAGACCGTTTCCAGATTCCCGCGGAGCGCTACAGTGAACTGATCGCGGGTTTTGGCAGGCAGGTCGCGATAACTGAGGAGCCCCTTCTCTTGATACTCAAAAGCCTGCTTGCGCTTCAGATACTCCCGGAACGTCTCCTCAGACGGATTAAGAATCACGACGCCGGTCGTGCCATCGATAATCGCCGGAATACGATTCTGCGCAACCGTCGTCACCGTCTCCAAGCCCACCACCGCTGGAATTTCCAACGAACGGGCTAAAATTGCAGTGTGCGATGTTCGACCACCGCAATCGGTGATGAACCCGAGAATATTGCCCTTATCGAGCTGCATGGTGTCGGCGGGCGACAGATCGTGAGCGACCAGCAGCGATTTCTGACCGATTTCTCCGAAGGTGCGGTCGTATTCACCGGCTAAAATCCGCTGCAGACGATCACCGATGGCATCCACGTCGGAACGACGCTCCCGCAGATATTCGTCCTCGATGCTGTCGAACATCTGACGCAGGATCGTCAGGGTTCGCTTCAGCGCGCCTTCGGCGTTCATCCGTTTTTTGATCTGAGCAACGGTCTGCTGCACCAGCATTTCGTCTTCGAGGATCAGCAGATGCGTATCGAGAATATACAGATGCTCGCGCAGGTGGGGTTTACTGGAGACATCCTTTTTGACCTGCCGCAGCTGAGCCTTGGCCTGCTCTAGGGCGAGAGAAAATCGCTGCAGTTCCCCTTCGACTTCGTAGTCTTCGATCTCCCATTCCAGGGCGCGGGTCTGCTTGTTGAGAAGGTACACCTCACCAATGGCAATCCCCGGAGAGACCCCGATACCGACCAGATAAGTATCCTGACTGATCTCAGTCTTCACCGAACCCGTCCTCGATCAACGCCGCAATCGCCTGCATCGCCTGTTCCTCATCCGTGCCATCAACGGCAACAGTCAGAACCGTCCCCTTGGGTGCCGCCAGCAGCAAAATCCCCATAATGCTCTTCCCGTTGACCTCGATCTCCTCTTTGGTCAGGGTCACTTCCGCAGAGAATTGATTGGCCAACTGAACCAGTTGTGCTGCTGCCCGGGCATGCAAACCCAGGCGATTAATTATGGTGAAATCCCGTTTTTCCATCGTCCGTTCCCTTCCAGAATCACATCCAACCTGTCGGATCGACCCCGAACAGGCAGGCACATACAACAGCAGCAGCGGTCAGCAGCACAAGCAACAGCGTCGACGTCCCACGACGTGCACACAACCCCAGCAGGATCACCACCGGGATCGCCAGAAACCCGAACCCCTTGGGAACCGCCTGCCCCTGACACTGCAGATAGACCAGAAACGCGCTCAAACCGCCAAGCAGAACAACGGCCGCCTCTTTGATCCGGATCGCCCAGTCCGGCAAGTGATGGCGCTGCAGGAATTCGAGGGACTGCAATCCCGCTCGATAGCCGTGTATAAAACCCAGCGTACGAAAACAAAGCGGCAGAAAATTGTAACTGACGAGAAAAATCAGCGGTGCCAGAACAATCCCCTTGACCGCAAACAGCAACGCGAACCCCGCCGCCAGAGGACGTAACCCGCCCCAGAACAGTGCGTCCCCGATCGCCGCATAGGGCGCAGCGACCATGTCCTTAAAATCCTGAATATCGACAGCAGGATCGAGCCCCTGCTGTCGATCGGTTTCGAGCTTAAGGACCGCCCCCGCGACCATCGGCGCCAGATAGGGGTGGGTATTGAAATAGCCGGCATGCTGCTGACAGGCGGTCACCAGACGGTCTTCTCCGTGGAGTTTCTGGAGCGCCGGAAACAGGGCAAAGAAAAAGCCTAAACCCTGCAGCCTTTCAAAATTCCAACTTCCCTGCAGCAGGAACAGACGTAACCAGACCCGAAACAGGACAAAACGACTCAGAGGCATGATCTACACCAGCCACATCAACAGAAAAGCCATACCAAAAGATGCCGCGAACAGTGTCAGTGCACGACTGACGTTGATCGTCCCCAGAATCACTGCAACGCCCACCAGCGGCAGGGCAACCTGCAGCCAACCCGCCGAACGCTCAAGCCCGGAAAGAAGGATCGGTGCCAGCAGCGGAACCAGAAGACCTCCACCCAGGATAATCGCCAGATAGGTCGCCAGCGCGGCAACAGCAAAGCGACACAGCCCGAGCAGGTGCTGGTGCTCCGCCACCGCAAAATTTCCAGCGGCCAGCGCAGAGTCAGCCCTGCGCAGCGATCCGCCGTTGCAGGTGCGGGCATAGCGGTCGAAAAACTGGCCACATTTGCCGAATGGAATCGCAACCAGCAGACACAACAGCACAAAGCCAATCCCCTGAAATCCGGTAGTCGTCGCCAGTCCGATGGCCAAAACCGTCGCTGCGATCGATACCTGGGTATCGTCAGGAGGGATCACCGCACCGACCGGCAGACGGGACAACCACAACAGTTCGACCAGCAAACCGACCTGAAGACCGACTTCGGGCTGACCAAGCAGCCAGCCGACCAGAGGTGCTGCGACAATCGGACGGGAGACCATAAGCTGCAAGGCAGCGACCCGATCCAGACCGCAGATCAGCGCGATAAGACTGCCGAGAAAAATGTCGACTACGGGCAAGCCTCCCCCTTTCTCCCCGGAATCAGCTTTCGCCATGGGCGGTCTGAATCGGCGGGGATACAGCGCGCTGAGACCGTCACGCCCTCCCCTTCCAGATCGGCCAGATTGCTGATGTCTTCGGGATTGAGGTAGAGGGTGCAACTGAGACGCTGTTTGCCCTCGCCAGCATGCAGGTTGCCGAGATTCAAGCGGGAAAACAGCAGACCCTTTCGATGTGCGGCCAGAGCGTCCTTGGTCGTCGCGAACAACAGAAGAACCTTGCAGGCGTTGAGGCTCCCGCTGGCGAACAATTCCGAGACATCATCGACCGAGCCGATTTCAACCCGGATCCGGGTCGGCACCGAAGCTTCCATCATCATCTTCTTGAGGGGGCTATTGGTCACAGCTTCGTTGGCCACAACGATGCAGTCAGCGTGCACATACGGAACCCAGGCTTCGAGAACCTGTCCGTGGATCAGCCGGGTATCTATGCGGGTCAGGACAATACTCATACTTTCGCCTTCAGGAGGACGCCGCCCTCTCTCCTTGATCGTCGAGAAAATCAGCGGGGCGGATAATGTTCTGCTGTCCGTACTGCTTGAGAGTCATGCTCAAATCCTCAAGCGACATCGTCTGGCGCGCAGATACAAATTTGATGATCATCGGCAGGTTGACACCGGTCAGGATCTCGACTGTGCCGGCTTCGAGAAAATCGGCGGCTATATTGGTTGGCGTCCCACCGAACATATCGGTAAGAATCAACACCCCGTCTCCGCTGGTATTGAGACGCTCAAGGGTTTTGGCCAGCAGATCTTTCGCGGTATCGAGGGAGAAGCTGCGATCCACGCTGATCGCTTCAGCAGATGGTACCGGACCGACGATCATCTCCGCGGCACGCAGAAATTCACCGGCGAGATTTGAATGGGTAATCACCAGCAGACCGATCATAATTTAACCCTTATCAATATCCCGGTGACTGACATGAAGAACAGAATCCGGATCGGGGAAATCGCTGTTGAGGGCTTCGACAATCGAGACACTGCGGTGACGACCTCCGGTGCAGCCGATGGCTACGGTCAAGTAACTTTTCCCCTCGGCCCGATAATGAGGCAGCAGAAAACCGAGCATCTGCTTCAACTGCCGGAGAAACTCCTGAGACGCCGGTTGCTCAATAACGTAGTGACGCAGTGTCTCGTCGAGACCGGTCAGGGGACGGTAACGATCGATATAGTGGGGGTTGGGCAGAAAGCGGACATCGAAAACCAGGTCCGCGCTGGCCGGAAGTCCGTACCGGTAGCCGAACGATTCCAGCTGAACAATAAGAGAGGTTTTATCGCTACCGCTGTCGAGCGCCTGCAGCACCCGGATCCCGAGCTGTCGTGGTGTCAAGCCGCTGCTGTCGATCACCACCGAGGCATCGGTGCGGACCTGTTGCAGCAGTTCGCGCTCGCGCTCGATCCCTGTCTTGACACTGTCCCCATCGGCCAAGGGATGACGACGGCGCGTCTCGGAATAACGCCGTACCAGCACCCCGTCGGTGGCATCGAAAAATGTCACCTCGGGCTGGTATCCGGCTGTCTTCAACTGCTCAAGAACCTCCGGATAGCGAGTGAGGAATTCCCGGTTGCGCACATCGACGACCACGGCCACGCCGGTCGCCCCGGCCAACGACAGTTTCGCCAGATCGAGCAACGACTGCAACAGCACCAGCGGCAGGTTGTCGACGACAAAATAGCCACGATCCTCCAGCGCCCGTGCTGCGGTACTCTTGCCGGAACCGGACATGCCAGTCAGGATCAGAACGCGCCGGCCACTCATTCGAGATTGTCTCCGATAATGGTATGAGCATGCAGGCGGGCAGTCTCTGCCATACGCTTCTCCAGCAGATCCTGAAACTCCTGCGCGCTGTGATAGCCCATCTCCTTCAGCAGCTGGTTACGAGCTGCAACCTCGACAATCGTGCTGATATTCCGACCGGGTCGCACCGGAATGCGCATCAGCGGCAGTTCGACGCCGTGGATATCATACTTCAGCTGCTCAAGACCGAGGCGGTCGTATTCCTTGCCCTCTTCCCACTCGACCAGCTCCAGCACCAGATCGATCTTTTTGCGCTCGCGGATAGCGGCTACTCCGAAGAGATGCTTGATATTGATAATCCCCAGCCCCCTGATCTCCATGTGATAGTGGAGAAGATCCATTCCCTCGCCAAAGATAACGGAGGGCAGCTTAAAGCGCGCCTTGATGACATCATCCGCCACCAGTCGATAGCCGCGCAGGATCAAATCGAGAGCGCACTCGCTCTTGCCGACGCCACTTTTGCCCTGCAGCAGAACTCCAACGCCGAGGACATCCATCAGCACCCCGTGCAACGTTGAGGTCGGCAGCAGACGTTCTTCGAGAAACCGGGTAATCAGAGAGATAAAGTTGGAACTGAGGTGTGACGTCCGCAACAGCGGAATTTTGTGACTGTCTGCAATTTCGCGCAGATAGGCCGGAGTCTCCAAGCTTTTGGTAACGATCAGACAGGAGACCCCCATCTGGCAGATTTTTTTAAGATGTTCGACAGCTTTGCGCTGGGGTAGCTGAGCCAGAAAGCTCAACTCGGTCGAACCGAGCACCTGCGCCCGGTCGGGGTGGAGATTGGTGGTGTAGCCGGTCAATGCCAGGCCGGGCTTCTGAATGCGCGGCACACGGATCATGTTGTTCAATCCCGCGCCCCCGGCGAGAAGCTCAAGGGCAAGCCCCGCTTCCTTCTCGTCAAGTATCTCCTGAATCGTCAGTGCGGCCATAATGGGAACCTTCCCTCACAAGCGCGGACCCAGCGGCAGAGAGAAACGGTCAGCCCTGACCTTCTTCAGCCACGATAATCTGATAGAGATCATCCTGATCGGTTGCATTGAGCAACTTCTGCCGAACGGCGGAATCCTTCAGCAGCTTGGAGATCCGCGCCAGCGTCTTTAAATGGACACCGACCGATTCTTCCGGTGCAATCAGCAGAAAAAACAGATGAGCGGGTTTGCCGTCCATGGAATCGAAATCGACCCCACCGCGGCTGCGACCGAAGGCCAGCATCAGCTCGGGGATTCCCTTCAACTTGCCGTGGGGGATTGCCACACCGTCGCCGATCCCGGTGCTGCCGAGGCGCTCACGCTCCTGCAAGACCTGCATCACGTCATCTTTCTGCAGGCTGTTATCCCCGGCAATCAGGGCATCTGTCAGCTCAGCCAAGACCTTGACTTTTTCACGCGACTCAATATCTGCCACCACGGCGGCAGGGTTCAACAAATCAGAAATTTTCATGTGCTGGTGTCTCTGTTTTCCTGAAATAGAACGGCGAGGAAGCACTGCTGCTCCCTCGCCCTATAACAATTAGCTTCCCTGCGGAACGATCAGACCGTAATTACCGTCCTTACGGCGATAAACCACATTCATCTCTTCAGACCGATCATCTGTAAAGACGAGAAAGTCCTTATTCAACAGGTCCATCTGCATCACCGCTTCTTCGACCGACATCGGTTTCACCGAGAACGAATGGCTGCGGATGATTTCCGGCTCTTTGCTCCCTTCGTCAACACTGGGGGCAGCGATGACGGTTTTTTCGACCCTGCGGGAGACGCTGGTATGGTTTTTATGCTTCTTCAGTTTTTCCTTGTAACGCTTCAGCTGTCGCTCGATCTTGTCCACCATCAGATCGATGGCAGCATACATGTCACTGGTCTCTTCCACGCTCTTCATGGTCAGCCCTTTGGCGACCATGGTCACCTCAGCGCGGTGCACGATTTTCTGCACCGACAGCACAACCTGAGCATCGATCGGTTCTTCAATGTACTTTTTAACCCTGGAAAGCTTTTCCTCTGCGTAACGACGGACCGGATCACTCGATTCCATGTGACGAAAAGTAACAGCTATCTGCATAAACAAACCTCCTTAATCCTGCCCCAGTAGGGGACGTGGGCTCCATATTTTTGATTATAACTTAAAAAACACAGGCGGCAGAACCCTGCGCCATCAATTAAAACAATCGTTTGCGCTCCGTTGATGAACCGATGCCGAGCATTTCACGATACTTGGTCACCGTCCGGCGTGCAATCTTGATGTCCTGTTCAGCCAGCAGGGTCACGATTTTCTGATCGGAATAGGGCTTTTTGGGGTCTTCCTGTCCAACGATCGCCTTAATTCTGCTCTTGACGCTCTCCGAAGCCACCGAATCCCCGAATGCGGTGCTGATACCGCTGTTGAAGAAGAATTTCAGCTCGAACAATCCCTGCGGGGTCTGGACATATTTGTTGGTCGTCACCCGACTGACGGTCGACTCATGCATTTCGATATCGTCCGCGACATCACGCAACACCAGCGGTTTGAGATGTTCGATACCATGATCGAAGAACTCACGCTGATGCTTGACAATACTGGTGGTCACCTTAAAAATCGTGCGTTGTCGCTGGTGAATACTCTTGATCAACCAGACCGCGCTGCGCATCTTGTCCTGAATATATTCGCCCGCTTTTTTATCCACCGTGTCGCTGTTTGACAGGGCGTTGCGATAAAAAGAATTGATCTTGAGGTTGGGCAGGCCGTCATCATTGAGCATGACGACGTATTCATCACCGACCTTACGGACAAAAATATCGGGGGTTATATACTGAACATCCTCCTGATTATAGGCGCGCCCCGGCCTTGGATCGAGTTCGGAGATCAGTTTTGAGGCTTCGAGGATCGCATTCAGTGGCAACCTGAGTGCTTTGGCGATGGTCGGATATTTACGCCCTTCCAGGGCCGGCAGATGATCCCGCAGGATAATCGCAGCCAGCGAATCACCCATCTCGAGGCGCTCCAACTGAAGTAGCAAGCACTGCTGGAGGTTATAGCAGGCCACGCCGGGGGGATCGTACTGACGGACCATATCGAGCGCATGCTCGACCATCTCGGCTGAAACTTCGGCGGATTCCGCCAACTCTTCGGGACTGGAGTGCAGATACCCGTCATCGTCAAGGTTGCCGATAATCTCGTTGATGGTCTTGCGTTCGTCGTCGGACACACTCGACAGACTCAATTGCCACAGCAAATGGTCAAACAGGGTGTTCTTCTGTGTCAACAGACTTTCGTAGGATGGCCGTTCTTCCGAGTCTTCGTAGACATCACCGGTCCCACTGCTGAGGCTGTAGCCATCGAGGTAGGTCTGCCAGTCGATATCGGTCATCCCCTCGGCTTCGCCCTTGACCTCTTGCTGCACCTCTTCATTGGTGGCAGGGGGCTCCGCCTCATCGCCGCTCAGCTTGCGCTCCTCGTTACCGTCGAGGGCTTCGGTGCCCTCTTCCAGCATCGGATTTTCTTCAAGCTCCTGGGTCACAACATCGACCAGTTCCATACGCCCCAACTGCAGCAGCTTGATCGCCTGCTGCAACTGCGGAGTCATCACCAGCTGTTGACTGAGCTTTACTTGTAAACGAAGATCGAGCGCCATAAACCCTTCTATCAGAGAGGACCAACTATTTCGATACTAACACCGACAAAAAAAAATGTCTGCACCCGTCTCGGGCATTGGCCACAAAAAAAGGGAGATCCGCACAGTCTCCCACGCAGCCACCCCACTCCTGGATCTGGACATTCTACAGGCGAAACCCTTCGCCCAGATAAATTTTTCGTGCCCGCGGACTCTCCGCAATCTTTTGCGGATCACCATACTCAAGCACTTCGCCACTGTTGAGGATATACGCCTGATCGCACACTCCCAGCGTCTCGCGGACATTGTGGTCGGAGATCAGGATACCGATACCGCGATCACGCAGTTGCCGGATGATGTTCTGGATATCGGCCACTGCGATGGGGTCGATACCGGCAAAGGGTTCGTCCAGCAACAGAAAGGCTGGCTCCAGTACCAGTGAGCGCGCGATCTCGACTCGGCGGCGTTCACCACCGGATAGAGCGTACCCCATCGAGTCACGGATATGACCGACACGAAAGTCGTCCAGCAACTGTTCGAGGCGCTGTTGACGCTCGCCGGCAGTCAGTTTGAGGGTTTCAAGGATCGCCAGCAGATTTTCGGCAACGGTCAGCTTGCGGAACACCGAGGCCTCTTGCGGCAGATATGAAATCCCCGCCTGCGCGCGACGAAACATCGGCAGGCTGGTCAACTCAAGGTCATCGAGAAACACCTGACCGCGATCGGGCTTGGCGAGACCGACCACCATGTAAAAGCTGGTGGTTTTACCGGCACCGTTTGGCCCGAGCAGACCAATGACCTGCCCCGAATGAACCTCGAGGTCGACATCAGAAACGACCTGGCGTCCGGAGTAGCTCTTGTTCAGCCCGCATGCACGCAGTATCCGACCCACAGCCTAATCCTGCTCCGCTGACGCATTCGGGGTAAACACAGCCCGGACACGTCCTGTTCCGCCGTCAACCTCACTGCGGTTTTCCTGCAGAAACAGGCTGATCTTCTCACCCGAAATCCGGTTATCCCCTTGAGTCAACACAGCATCGCCAGAAAGGATCAGAACCTCTTCCCGCTGATTGAAAAAAGCGGACTGTGCCGTCCCCAGACGATCCTGCTGAACCACCCGGACCCCGCCGCGAGCTTCAATGGTCTCGATCTCATCGCGACCATCCTGTCGCGAAACGATCAGGATGTCCGCATAGAGGGTCAGATCTGCACGGCTGGCAACGACCTGGCCACGAAAGATCGCGTGTCCCGACCCCTGATCGACTTCAAGCTGCTGTGCGCTGATCTCGATCGGCGGCCGATCGGTCCCGTTTTCAGCCAGAGGGGCCGCAAAAGAGACCGAGCTGAAAAACATCAACAGTGCCGCCAGGCGTATCAACATCATTGTCGATTCTCCCTGTTGTCAACGTCGCGTATGCTGGCGCGGACATTATCCTCGACCACAAACCGCCCCGCGTTGACGTCCAACTCAAACCGATCGCCACTCATCCGGATCTGGGGTGATTCCATCCGCACCTTCTGATCGGTCGAAACAAGACCTGTCTTCTGATTAAAGCGCAGTCTTTCTGTAAAAAAACGGGTCTCACCGTCCGCGACGATGGTGACATCTCCCCGAGCATCGACCGTCAGACTGTTCTGATCGAAGGTTCCCGCGCGCGCCGTCAGCTCAACCTGCGCAAACGGTCCAACTTGAAAAAAAACCAAGGTCACATCCTGCAGATCGACTAATCCCGATTCTTTGCGGTAGGCCGCCTTGCGGGCATCCAGGGTCCAGCGACGGTCCCCGTCTTCGGTCTGGGTATAGTGCAGGTCTTCAAGGCTCAGATCGGCCTGCGATACCGGGATGTCGTCGATAATCGCCTCCGGAGTCAATAACGAAAAACGTCCCCCCAGCGTCAGCAGCAACGCCCCGGCCGCGAGCAGGATCAGCAGTGCCACCAGATTTCGTGCGTTCACCGGCATCCTCCGCACAGAAGGGGAAACCAGACACAGAGGCAAACACCATCCGGGAGATTCACGCCGAAAAATACCGCGCCGTAACCGTCTCCCAGTGTCCACCTTTTTTCAGCAGCAGGTCACAGATTTCTCGCACCGCGCCGTGCCCGCCACAGCGCTGAGCAACATAATCGACCCGCGACAACACGTCGGGGTGCGCATCACGGACAGTGGCGCCAAATCCCACTCGGGTCAAAATCGGCAGATCGATCAGATCGTCGCCAACATAGGCGACCTGCGCATCGGACAGCCCGGTCTTTTTCAGGATTTCAAGATAGGGGTCAAGCTTTCGCAGGGCGCCCTGGTAGAGGATATCGATACCGAGTTCGGCAGCTCTGCGGGCCACAACCTCCGAACAGCGACCGGTAATGATCCCCACCTCGATACCAGCGCGCTGGATCAGCTTGAGACCGTGACCATCCTTGACGTCGAACGACTTCAGCTCGTTGCCCTGGTTGTCGTAGGTGATACGACCATCAGTCATCACCCCGTCCACATCAAGCAGCAGCAATTTTATCTGTTCAAGCGACAGCGACATCAGACCACCCCCGCCCTGAGGAGATCGTGGAGATGGATCACACCGACCGGCATGTCACTGTCCTCGTCCTCAAAAACAAAGAGGGAGGTAATCGAATGAGACTCCATCACCTGCAGGGCTTTGGCAGCGAGATTGCGCCGCAATATCCGTTTTGGCGAGCGACTCATCACCTCACCGATCGGCAACTGTAGCGTTTCGAGGTTCTGCTCCATCACCCGGCGCAGGTCGCCGTCGGTAAACACGCCAAGCAGACGACCGTCATCGGCGACACCGGTCATCCCGAGCTGTTTGCTGGTAATCTCGAATAAGGCATCCCGCAGCAAGGTCTCTGGCGATACCAGAGGCATCTCCGGACCGACATGCATCAGATCTTCCACCCGGGTCAGTAATTTTTTACCCAGTGCACCACCGGGATGAAACAGGGCAAAATCTTCCGCATTGAACCCACGCTCATCCAACAGAACAACGGCCAGGGCATCTCCCATCGCCAGGGTCGCCGTGGTGCTGGCCGTCGGTGCCAAACCGAGGGGACAGGCTTCGGTCGCCACACTGATATCGAGGTGTACATCGCCGGCCATCGCCAGTGTACTGGCCGGATTGCCGGACATGGCGATCAGCGGCAATCCGAGCCGTTTAATCACCGGCAGGATACGGCAGAGCTCTTCGGTCTCACCCGAATTGGAGATCGCGATGACCACATCGCCACGGGTCATCATCCCCAGATCTCCGTGAATCCCTTCGGCGGGGTGCATAAACAGAGTCGGCGTTCCGGTCGACGACATGGTGGCGGCGATCTTCTGGCTGATCAGTCCCGATTTTCCCATGCCGGTCACCACCACCCGACCGGTACAGTCCAGGATGATCCTGACAGCACGCTCAAAGGAGTCGTCGATGCGAGGCTGCAACGCCAAAACGGCATCGGCTTCGATCTGTAGGACCTGTCTTGCGGTTTCAATCATGCAGAACCCCTTCCTTGACCACTGCGTCGATCTGCAGAAGGACTTCCAACATTCCCCGCAACTGATCCAGAGGCAAAGAATTGGGTCCATCGCACAGCGCCCGATCGGGATCTTCGTGGACCTCCCAGAACAAACCATCGATGCCGGTCGCCACCGCCGCGCGGGACAGGGCCCCAACAAACTGGCGCTGACCGCCCGATGAGCCGCCAGCACCTCCAGGCAACTGCACCGAATGGGTGGCATCGAAAATCACCGGGTAGCCGGTCTCTCTCATGATCACCAGCGAGCGCATATCCGTAACCAGATTGTTATAACCGAAGGAAGCACCCCGCTCGGTCAACAGGAGATTCTGATTCCCGGTCGATTCCAGTTTTCCGACCCCGTGCTGAATATCCCAAGGCGCAGAAAACTGTCCTTTTTTGAGATTGATCGGCTTACCGGTACGGCCAGCAGCAACCAGCAGGTCTGTCTGGCGACTGAGAAACGCCGGAATTTGAAGAATATCCAGAACCTCCGCGGCGGCCGCAACCTGGGACAGATCGTGAACGTCGGAAATAACCGGAAGTTCGAGTTCGTCCTTGACCTTCTGCAGAATCCGCAGCCCCTCATCCTGGCCCGGTCCGCGGAACGATGTGACCGATGTCCGGTTGGCCTTGTCGTAGGATGCCTTGAACACCAGATCGATCCCCAGTTCGCAACACAGGGTCTTCAGGTATTCGGCGATACGCAGGGTCAGCGCCTCATTCTCGATCGCGCAAGGACCGGCAATCAGACTGAAGCGCTGTGATCCACCAAAACTGACAGGGCCAACCTCAACCTGTTTCATCTAGCTGTCCTGCCCCTTCTTGATACAAGCGCCGACAAACGACTCGAACAATGGATGGGGCGCCATCGGCCGGGAGCGGAATTCCGGGTGCGACTGGCACCCGAGAAACCAGGGATGATCGGCGAGTTCGACAATTTCGACCAGATCGGCTTCGGGGAATACACCCGAGATCACCAGGCCCGCCTCCGACAGTTGCTCACGGTAGAGATTGTTAAATTCATAGCGGTGACGGTGGCGATCTTCGACGTCCGCCTTGCCGAAAATGCGACGCGCCAGGGTATTCTCTTTGAGGGTGCAGGGATACGACCCCAGACGCATGGTGCCCCCCTTTTTGCTGACCCCCTTCTGGCTCTCCATCAGATCGACCACCGCATGTTCAGCCTGCTCGTTGAACTCGCGGGAATAAGCATTCTCGATGCCGCAGACGTGGCGGGCAAATTCGACCACCGCCATCTGCATACCGAGACAGATGCCGAAAAAGGGAATCTTGTTTTCACGCGCATAGCGGATCGCGGCGATCTTCCCTTCACTGCCCCGCTCCCCGAAGCCACCCGGCACCAGAATACCGTCGACATCATCGAAGGTACCGTTGACACCATGACGTTCGATCGATTCCGAATCGACATACTTGAGATTGACGCGACAGTCATTGGCGATCCCACCGTGAGTCAACGCTTCCGCCAACGACTTGTAGCTCTCCGTCAACTCGACATACTTGCCGACGATGGCGATGTTGGTCTCACGGGACGGCTCCTTGACCCGTTTGACGATCCGTTGCCAGCCGGTCAGGTCGGGCGCCTTGGTCCATATATTGAGATAATCGACGATCCGCTCGTCGAGGCCCTGCTCATGAAGGGCATTCGGCACCTCGTAGATAGAATCGACATCCCGCACGGTAATGACCGCATCCTCAGGGACGTTACAGAACAGGGCGATCTTCCCCTTCATGTCACGGGGGATTTCGCGATCACAACGGCACAGCAGAATGTCCGGCTGGATACCTATCTCTCGCAACTCCTTGACACTGTGCTGGGTAGGCTTTGTTTTCAGTTCGCCCGCCGCCGAAATGTAAGGGACAAGAGTCAGGTGTAGATAAAGAACACTGTCGCGTCCCCGATCGGAACGGAACTGGCGGATCGCCTCCAGAAACGGTAACGACTCGATATCACCGACGGTCCCGCCGATCTCGACGATAGCGATATCGACGTCATCAGCATTCTGCAGGATCTTCTCTTTGATCTCGTTGGTGATATGCGGTATCACCTGAACCGTGCCGCCCAGATAATCACCCCGCCGCTCCTTGCGGATAACGGAGTCATAGACCTGACCGGTCGTAAAATTGGACTTACGGGTCAGCCGCGAGGTGGTGTAGCGCTCATAATGGCCGAGGTCGAGATCGGTCTCCGCACCATCGTCGGTGACGAACACCTCACCGTGCTGATACGGACTCATGGTCCCGGGATCGACGTTGATATAGGGGTCCATCTTCTGCATCGAAACCTTCAGACCGCGCGCTTCCATCAACGCACCGATCGATGCCGCCGACAATCCTTTACCCAAAGACGACACAACCCCACCGGTTACAAAAAGGAACTTTGTCTTCATGACTCTGGTGATGCTCCTTGACAAATGGTGACAAAAAACCAGCCCCGGCTGCCGACAGGCACTCGGCCGCACAGGGCGAAAGGGTGATTTTACACAGAAACAAGTGCGATGAAAACCCCGATCAGGCAAAAAAGAATCCGGCTAAAAACATCGGTAAAACTTCTTGCTTTTCGTGACCTTACTGATCGGACATCAAGGCTTCAACACGGGTCAAGTCCTCAGGGGTGTCGACACCGTGGCTTTCGAACGTGGTCTCGGCAACGAATAAACCTGTTCCATTTTCCAGCGCCCTGAGTTGTTCGAGGTTTTCGAGCCCCTCAAGAGGCGTGGCCGGCAGGGTCGGATAACGGAGCAGAAAATCACGGCGATAAACGTATAGACCGACATGGCGGAACAGAGCCAGATCAAAGATGCGATCCGCAACCTGCTCCCGGGTCAGATCCCGGATAAAAGGGATCGGCGCACGCGAAAAATAAAGCGCGAAGCCGTTCCGATCAGTCACCACCTTGACCACGTTAGGGCTGTAGAAATCATCAACCAGATCGATACGACTCTTCAGGGTCCCCATCTCGATAGCGGGATTGTCGATCAGCGGACGGACCGCCTGATCGATCATCGTCGGGTCGATCAACGGCTCATCGCCCTGAACATTAACGACGAGCTCCGCATCCAACCGCGCAGCCACTTCGGCCAGACGATCGGTGCCGGTGGGATGATCCGTGCGGGTCATAACAACGTCACCGCCGAACGCTTCAACCGCCAGCTCGATCCGCTGATCATCGGTCGCGACAATAACCCGGTCGACGGTCTTCGATTGTGCAACACGCCTGTAGACCTGCTCGATCATCGGTCGACCAGCAATCAGCGCCAGCGGCTTGCCGGGAAAACGGGTGGACGCATAACGCGCCGGGATAACAGCGGTCACTCTCATAGGGCTGACTCCAGAACGAGATGACGGAACAGGCGCGCCGCCGGGGTCAACTGTCGACCGCTGCGCTGGACCAGATAGAAAGGACGTGACAGCGGCTCACCAGCAAGGCGTAAGGCGATCAGATCTCCCCGCCCAACCTCGTCAGCCACTGACAGGCTCGACACCACGGCGATACCGAGCCCGCCGCGTACCCCCTGTTTGACCGCTTCGTTACTGCCCATTTCCGCGAGAATCCGCAATTTTGCCGGCTCGACCTTGTGCTCACGGAGATACTGTTCCAGGGTTGTCCGAGTCCCGGAGCCGGCCTCGCGGAGCAGGATCGGCTCATCCAGCAGCACGGCAGGGTCGACCCGCTCCAACGCCGCCCAGCGATGCCCGGGCGGAACAATCAGCACCAGCTCGTCACCGGAGCAGGGATGCCACTCCAGCCCTTTGACATGACTCATGCCGCCAACCAGCGCCAGCTCAAGCTGCTCCTGCGCCAGCGCGGTAAGGATCTGTCCGGTCCCGGAAATCTTCAGCGCAACCTCCGTCCCGGCACGCTGCTGTAAAAAGGTTTCTATCAACTGCGGCAGCAGGTAAGCCCCGGGGATGGTGCTCGCACCAAGTGACAGGTAGCCCCCGGTGGTTTCATTGAAATCGCCAACCGCACGGGCCGCCTCGTCCCGCAACTGAAGAATACGGCGGGCATAGCGATAAAGCACCTGCCCGGCCGGGGTCGGCAACACCTCTCGACCGAGGCGATCGAGTAGCACCTCTCCGAGTGATTCTTCCAACAGGCGAACCCCTTCGCTGACTGTGGGCTGGGTGAGATGCAACGCCTCAGCAGCACGGGTAAAGCTCTTAGACTCCACAACCTTGCAGAAAAAGTCGAGTCGTTTCATATCCATAGAACGATACTCCAAAATTTACAGGGACAAAATCTTGATCCGAAACTCATCGCGATCTCCGGAAATCATCATCCAGCACGTCGACGGTCGGTCCGTTTGCTGTAAACCAGTAACAGACAACAGAGCACCAGGCACCCCAACGGCAGCAGATCGCCGAATCGGGTGTAGAACGTCTTCTCAGCACCTAAACCGACCTGCCCCGTGACCTGTAGGGTCTCAAACATCGGAGTCCGAAGCGTCACCCGCCCGCTGGGTGCGACGAGGGCAGAAATCCCGGTATTCGCGGCACGCGCAATCCAGATACGGTTTTCGATCGCGCGGAAGCGGGTCATCGCCAGCAGCTGCTCCGACGCAGGCGAATGACCGAACCAGGCGTCATTGGTGATATTCACCAACAGGTCGCTGCCGTTAGAAACATAATCACGCGCCAGTTCGGGAAAAATCGCTTCGTAGCAGACAAGCACCCCCAGCGCGGAACCGTTCATCGACAAAGGACGGACCGTGCCCGGAGAAAAGTCGCCGACCCCGACTACCAGCCGATTGACAAAGGTCAGAATCCCGCTGAGCGGCACATACTCGCCAAACGGCACCAGATGAATTTTATCGCTGCGACCCAGTTCTACCCCTTGTGGAGAAAACAGGTATGCGCTGTTGTAGTAACTGACCGTATCGTTTAACGGATCACGATCATACGCGGGCGCACCGACCAGAAGATAGTTGTCGGTTTCGGTGGGTAAGGTCCGCACCTGTCGACTTAACGCTCCGGGGTCCTGCAGGTAAAAAGGGACCGCGGCCTCAGGCCAGATGATCAGACCGGGAGCGGAGGCATCTGCCTCCATCGACAGTCGACGGTAGAGTTCCACCGTTTGCTGCCGTTGACCCGGCGCCCATTTGAGGGCCTGATCGATATTGCCCTGAATCAAACCGACGGTCAGCTCCTGTGGGCGCTCATCGCGCTGCGGGCTGTACCTCCACGCCCCATAACCGAGATGCCCGAGCAACAGCAGCGCCACCACTCCGGCCGACAGCCAGCTCAAGCGCTGACGAGGACGGCGGATCATCTCGGCAAGGGTACAGTTGAGCGCCAGCAGCAGCGCCGAAACTCCGTAGACCCCGGTCAGATCAGCGGCCTGCGTCATCCAGGGAAGACCGTGCTGGCTGTAACCAACCAGACCCCACGGAAATCCAGACAGCAGCAGGCCACGCAGATACTCCAACCCCACCCAGAAAAGGGGCATAACCGCCACGGCGGGCAGGTTCAAACGCTGTTCAACCCGGGTACTGCACCAGGTCGCTGCAGCAAAGAACAGGGACAGATAGGCCACCAGCATCAGATGCGCCGCAAGGGAGAAGACCGGCTGAAGCTGACCGTAGGTGGTCATGACGATGTTCAGCCAATAGAGCAGCGGCGTAAAAAAACCGATGCCGGCCCAAAAGCCACTGGCAAAAGGGCGCTTCTCCTTAACCAGCAGCAGGGGGACCAGCGCAAACCAGGCAAAAAAAGCCCAATCGGGGGCGGGAAATGCCAACGCCAACAACAGTCCGGAGGCGCTGGAAGCAAGAAGGGTTCGATCCATTCGGGGCAACAGGGTCACTCGGCAGCACTCTCCGGTGTCTTCCGACCGTGACCCGGCACCGCCACCCTCAGTTGCCGGACCGCCCGCTGATCAGCGGTGACAATATGGATATCAAGCCCGTCGATCTTCAGCGATTCGCCATCCTCGGGAACCTGACCCAGATGTTCGACAAGGTAGCCGCCGACGGTATCAAACTTTTCACGTTCGACCTCGAGACCGAATTGTTCCTCGAAATCCTCGATCGGCAACCGGCCGTCAACCAGAAAAGAGCCGTCATTCTGGGGAACCAGCCACTCCTCCTCAAGATCATATTCATCCTGAATGTCCCCGACGATCTCCTCGATCAGGTCCTCGATAGTGACCAGGCCGGAGGTGCCACCATACTCGTCGATCACGATTGCAACATGGACGCGGCGCTGGCGAAACTGCTTGAGGAGATCACTGACGGTGATCGATTCGGGGACCAAAAAGGGGGTGCGCAAGACCTCGTCGAGGGGGATCTCTTCGAGGGGCTGCCCCCAGAAACGCAGCAGATCCTTGGCGTAGACAAAGCCGATGATATTGTCGTTGGTATCCTGAAAAAGAGGAATCCGCGAATGACCCGACTCGATTACGGCTTCGAGGACGTCGGGCAGCGGGGCGTTTCTGTCACAACAAACCATGCTGGTGCGCGGCACCATGATCTCACGAACAATGGTCTCATCCAGCTCGAGGATAGACTGCAGCATATCGCCCTCATCCTCGTCGATAATCCCTTTCTGCTCGGAGGCGTCGATCAACTCCTGAAGCTCTTCTTCGGAGTTGGCCGCTGCCCTGCTGGAAAAAATACCTTTTAGTTTTGCCGACCAACCAGATGAATCGGTGGAATGGTCATCGTCCACACGGGTTCCCCTTTCTGTTAAACAGCCCGGTCTTCCAGATAGCCGTCCGGGCCAAGCCACGTCCCCTGCAGGGCACTAAAGATCTCACGTTCACGCGTCTCCATGACCTCGGCCTGTTCCACGGTCCCACGTTCATGGTCGTACCCGAGCAGATGCAATACACCGTGCAGCAGCAGAAAAATCAGTTCATGTTCAAACGGGACATCGGCCTCAGCAGCATCACTGGCTGCACGTTCGGCCGAGATCACCACATCCCCCAGCAACAGGGGCTGTACCCCGCCGCCTTCGCCTTCCTGCATGGCGAACGATATAACGTTGGTCGGGTTGTCCCGCTGTAGATAATCGCGGTTGATCTGCTGAATCGTCGGGTTGTCGACGATCAGGATCGACAGCTCGGCATCAGGACATCCCAAGTCGCTTAAGATCTTCCGTGCTATCTTGCGGAGCGGCCGTTTGAGAATTTTGTGACTCTTTTGCTGGTTCTCGATCTGAATTTTCATTGGCATCTCCGCAGTCAGTCTCTTTTTCACGCTCAATGTGGACCGGCTCCGGATAATCGACCCGGTGATGGAAGGTGCCGGCCAGCACCATATTGAAACTTTTGGCGATCAGGTGCAGGTCTTTCAGAGTCAGCTCACATTCATCGAGCTGGCCATCGATAAAGATATTATTGATCAGTTTCTGAACCATCCCCTGAATCCGCGCCGGAGTCGGATCAACGAGGGTCTTGCTGGCGGCTTCGATGGCGTCGGCGAGCATGATCAGCGCCGCTTCGCGGGTCTGCGGTTTTGGCCCATGATAGCGATAATCCCGTTCATCGATCTGCTGAACGCCGGGATCAGCCTGGTTTTTGGCGCGGTCATAAAAGAACTTGATCAGTGCCGTGCCGTGGTGCTGCCTGATAATATCGACAATTTCTTTGCCAAGCTTGTGCTCGCGCGCCATCTCCGCACCATCTTTGACATGCGAGGTCAGGATCAGGGCACTCATCGACGGCGTCAGTTTATCGTGACGGTTACGCATTCCGCCGGCATTTTCAATAAAATAGAGCGGTTTTTTGATCTTGCCGATATCGTGATAATACGCGGCAACCCGGGCCAGCAAAGGATTGGCGTTGATCGCTTCGGCAGCCGCCTCTACGAGGTTACCGACCACAATCGAGTGGTGGTACGTTCCCGGCGCCTGCACCATCAGTTCGCGCAGCACCGGCGAATTCATGTTGGCCAGCTCGAGCAGCTTGATATCGGTGGTGTACTTGAACGCCGATTCAATCAGCGGGATGATACCGTTGACAATCATCGCACTGAACAGACCGCCGAACAGGCCCATACAGAGTTTATAAACCAGCTGGATTTCCAGGCCACGCCCCACCAGAAAATGGATCCCCACCAGCAGCGTAGCGTTGGTCAGCGCGACCCACAGACCGGCACGATAGAGGGTCGAACGCTCTTTGCAGTGACGGACTCCGTGGGCACCGATCAGGCTGCCGGCCAGGGAATAGAGCGCCATCAACAGGCTATTGCCGAAGAGGATCCCGACCAGCACCGAGCTACAGACGGCAAACGCCAGCGCCGATTCAGAATTGAGCACGATCCGCACCAGCATCGTCCCCAGGGCAAAAGGGATCGCATAATAGTAGCTGGAAGACTCGATATAAGCGAAGGTGCTCTCCAGACCCGCCGACATAAAAATCGCAAACTTTATCAGCACAAACAAGCCGACAAAGGCCAGCGACAGGAACAGCAGATCACGCGTGTCGGGGCTGAATTTGCGGATATTGTTCCGTGAAAAATGGTAACAGACATAGATCAGCAGCACCGCGCAGATCAGCAGGCCAAAGGCCGTCTGCAGGCTGCGGTTGTCACGGGTCAGATCCCGCAGCGCGCGCAGTTTGGAAATCTGTGCCGAGGTGACCCTCTCCCCCTCACGGACAATCATCTCCCCCTTTTTGATCTGGAACAGTACCGGGGCAACATCATCCCAGGCCTGACTCCGCCGTGCTTCGGTTTCCTGCTGGTTGTAGGTCAGATTGGGACGCAGCTGCTGCTGCATCAGCTTAACCAGCAGCGGACGCTGTGCTGCGGTCAGTTCGGCAATCCCCTGCAACTGGGCCGTGACCCGCTGAAGAGACTCCTCCAGACCAACCACGTCGGCCACATCGTGGCGGATGGTTTCATCCTGACTCTGCAGGTTGCGAACCACCACGCCTTGAGCCTGATCGGACTCAAACAGCTGCAGGTTGGCGACGATAGAGCGGGAAAAGGCGCGGTGCAGGACCCGGTTGATGTTGAGAATCACCGTTTCGTCCGTGGATAACCCCTGCAGCACCAGCAGTTCATCGTTACTCAACACCAGACCGAAGGTTTCTTCCAGATGGAGTCGCTCCGCATCGACATCAAGCTGTGCCCCTTCGCTCGCACCCCCCTGCCGGATCAGGCTCAGCGCCTGAGTCAGGCGTTCAACCGCCTGGCTGCCAGCCAGCATGTCAAAATCGTACAGCGGCAGGATCACATCGCGGGCCTCTTCACGCTTGACCTCCGTCAAACGTCGATCTTCGATCAGTAGATCACGGGGAGACTTGATATCCCGCGAAGCGATATCGCCCGGCGCATAATAATCGGGGATAAATCCACCCTTGGGGACGATAATCAGCGTCAGCAGCAAGCCGACCGCAGCCAGCAGAAGCAGAGCGGTCGAGGTACTGTCCAACTTCCAGTTTCCTTCGACCTTGGCGCCAAAAAATGCCGAGCGCCGTTTGAGCAACTGTTCCTGTTCGTCTTTTGTCATAATGGGATCACCTGAATCAGTGGATCGACATCAAGGATCAGTGTTTACGCGGACGGGGCTTGAGCACCCGTTTGTCCGCAGACTGATACGCCCTGACGATAGCCTGCACAATCGGGTGCCGGACCACATCGACGTCACTGAAATAATTAAACGAAATTCCATCGACACCGTCGAGCACATCCATCGCGTGGAGCAATCCGGACAGGTTGTCCGACGCCAGATCGATCTGGGTCACGTCACCGGTCACAACAGCCCGGCTGCCAAATCCGAGACGGGTCAGAAACATCTTCATCTGTTCGACCGTGGTATTCTGTGCCTCATCCAGAATCACGAAAGCATCGTTCAAGGTGCGCCCACGCATAAATGCCAGCGGTGCCACCTCGACGATGCCGCTTTCCACCAGTCCCTTGGCGCGGTCCAGATCGAGCATATCGTACAGCGCGTCGTAGAGAGGGCGCAGATAGGGATTGACCTTGTCCTCCAAATCGCCCGGCAGAAAACCGAGCTTTTCCCCTGCTTCTACAGCAGGACGCACCAGCAGAATCCGGCTGACCTCCTTGCGCATCAACTCGGCGACCGCCATCGCCATGGCGAGATAGGTCTTACCGGTCCCCGCGGGACCGATCCCGAAGGTCACGTGATGATGACGGATGCCATCGATATACCCCTTTTGTGCCAGGCTTTTGGGGGCAATGATCTTTTTTCGAGCGGAGATAAAGACCGTATCGAAGAAGATATCCTTAAGGTGGGTTGACGAATCGGCGGAGAGGATGCGGATCGCGTAATCGACATCCTGCGGGTAGAGGGGCATCCCGTCCTGCAGCAGAAGGTTGAGTTCTTCCACCAGTCTCAGGCCGATTTCGACCTGCGCGGCATCGCCGGTCAGGTGTAAAACCGTCCCCTTGCTGCCGACCTTGATGCCAAGGGCACTCTCTATCTGTTTAAGGTGTGCGTTTTGCTGGCCAAAAAGCTGGCTGGCCACGCCGGCATCACCGATATCAAAACGACCGTCAGGACTCATGGTCTCCGTCTTTTACACATAAAATAAACACAGGCGAAAGCTATCACCAATGCCGACGAAAAGCAACGTCTGCGGTTGCAAGCCGGTCCTACAAGCAATCAACTTGCCGCGTTTTTATCGATACGGTATAAGAGCAGACCATCATCATTCAGCACAAAAGGAGACCACAGCGACAATGAGCGAAGATACAAAAAAAATCATCTATTCGATGATGCGGGTCAGCAAAAGCTACAACAAGCAACCGATCATCAAAGACATCTCCCTCTCCTATTTCTACGGAGCCAAGATCGGCGTCCTCGGTCTCAACGGCTCGGGCAAATCGACCCTGCTGAGAATCATGGCCGGGGTCGACAAAGACTTTAACGGCGAAGCCAACCTCTCCGAAGGCTACAGCGTCGGCTATCTGGAGCAGGAACCACAACTCGACGACAGCAAGACCGTCCGTGAGATTGTTCAGGAGGGAGTTCAGGAGGTCGTCGATCTGCTCGCCGAGTTCGAATCGATCAACAATGCCTTCGCCGATCCCGACTGCGACATGGACAAACTGCTGGCACGTCAGGCCGAAGTACAGGACAAACTCGACGCCGCCGACGCCTGGGATCTCGATTCCCGCCTGGAACTGGCCGAAGAAGCGCTACGCTGTCCGGCTCCCGACACGCCGGTCAAAGTCCTTTCCGGTGGTGAGAAGCGACGCGTCGCCCTCTGCCGTCTGCTCCTGCGCAAACCGGACATCCTGCTGCTCGATGAGCCGACCAACCACTTGGATGCGGAAACCGTCGCCTGGCTGGAGCAGCACCTGCAGCGCTACCCGGGCACCGTCATCGCCGTCACCCACGATCGTTATTTCCTCGACAACGTTGCCGGCTGGATTCTCGAACTGGACCGCGGCGAAGGAATTCCCTGGAAAGGCAACTATTCCAGCTGGCTGGAACAGAAACAAGAACGGCTGCGCAAGCAGGAAAAAACGGAAAGCAAACGGCAGCAGACCCTGCAGCGCGAACTGGAATGGATCCGTATGTCTCCAAAAGGGCGACGTACCAAATCGCAGGCCCGGATCAACTCCTACGAGAAGCTGCTCGGCAACGAAGGGCTCGAAAAAGAAAAGTCTCTCGAACTCTACATCCCGCCGGGACCGCGGCTCGGTGGCGTCGTCGTCGAAGCCAAAGAGGTCAGCAAGGGCTTCGACTCCAAACTGCTGATGGAAAATCTCAGTTTTCACCTCCCTCCGGGTGGTATCGTCGGTGTCATCGGCCCCAACGGAGCCGGAAAATCAACCCTGTTCAAGATGATTACCGGACAGGAATCGGTCGACTCGGGCAGTTTCAAGGTCGGCGAGACTGTCCAGCTCGGCTATGTTGATCAGGGCCGGGAGTTAAACAGCGACAAGACCATCTTCGAAGAGGTCTGTAACGGACAGGACCAGATCACCATGGGGGGACAGTCGGTCAACGGTCGCGCCTACGTGGCCCGCTTCAACTTTTC
>PKUC01000001.1 GCA_002868865.1 Desulfuromonas sp.
CCCCACTTTTACAAGGGTGTCCGTCCTCTCGGTATGGGCGGCGCGTTTACTGCTGTAGCTGATGACGAAAACGCTCTGTTCTACAACCCGGCGGGCCTGAATCGGGTCGAATCCTGGAGCATGGGCCTCATCAACCCTCTGGTAGAAGCCAGTGACAGCAACGTCGACCTGTATGAGGACATCGAGGACACCGACCTGGATGTCACGGCGGAAGTCACCGACCTCATAAGAGACAACCTTGGTGAAACCTTTCATACCCGGGTTGCTCTTTTCCCCCACGTTGTCATGAAAAACTTCGCCATCGGTGCACTCGCTCAAGGAAAGACCAACGTAGAATTCCGCAACGCAGCAAACCCTGAGATCAATGTCGAAGCAGTCGGGTCCGGCTCTGCTCATGTCGGCTTGGCACACGGATGGATGGATGAAAACTTACGCCTCGGACTGGGCCTGAAGTATATTGTTGCCGGTCACCTGCAGGCCGTTTACGATGCAGGTGACATTGCGAGTTCAACTTTTGAAGATCAAGTCGATGACGACACCGTCGACGACAGTGGTTTCGGCTTCGACCTCGGTGCCATGTACACCCTGCCGGTCAAATTCGACCCGATTGTCGGTTTAACGATTCTCAACGTTGCCGATACCGATCTCGGTGATGCGGGCGAGCTGTCACAGCAGGTCAACATCGGCTTCTCCGCCACCCATCAGTGGCGCTGGTTGGACCTGACCGGGGCGGTTGACTGGATGGATGTTCTGGAAGATGCGGGGACAGATGACGACATGTTCAAGCGTCTCCATTTCGGCCTGGAAGCCAAATTCCCCAAGATTCTCAGCCTGCGGACCGGTCTTTCTCAGGGCTACGGCGCATTCGGCCTGGGACTGGACTTCAAACTGCTAAAGCTTGAATACGCCAACTACGCTGAAGAGATGGCCAGCTACACCGGCGGCAAGCCTGACCGTCGCCATGTCGTTCAGGTCTCTCTCGGCTGGTAGTATCGGTTCGAGATAATGACAAAAAAGAGGGCCGCGATATTTTGCGGCCCTCTTTTTTACGCTTTTTTTTCACGACGTATTTATTCGATCGGCGTCCCCAGCTTTTGCAGGTAGACACGGGCATCCTTGTTGCCCGCATAGGCCGCCTCGCGAATCAGCTCCATGCCACGATCGACCTCTTGCTCGCCACCGATTCCCTGAAGATACATGTACCCCAGATCGAATTTTGCTTTTTCCATCCCCTGCTGCGCGGCCTTATTCAACAGGTTACGTCCCTTCACCATATCTTCGGCGACACCCTCACCGCGGATATACAGAAACGCCAGGTTGTACAGTCCAAGGGGATGCCCCTGATCCGCCGCCTTCTGGTACCAGGAAAACGCTTGCTCCATATCGCGGGGCACCTGAATTCCCGTCGCATACAATACGCCCAATTGGGCCTGCGCCCCCGCATCGCCCTGGTTCGCCTGTTTTTGCAGGCCGTCGATTTCAATCCCCTTAAATGCTCCAGCGATCGATGTCGCAAACAGCATAATCGTCATCAAAATAATCAACCAACGTCTCATAACTCCTGCTCCCTTTCCAGGATGCCAGGCCGGACAACCGACCGACATCGACTTATTGAACGATAATAACCGTAAGCAACATAGCCCAGACATCCGCAAGCGACAAGCTGAAAAGCCACTGTTCGATCTAACCGTTTTTCGCTACACTCCCACGCTAAAGAGAGGACAAGGGCCATGTCACTACAAGATTTTATCGAAAAGCTGGAACAGCGGGATGAACTTCACCGGATTCACACCCCGATCGATCCCAACCTTGAACTGGCCACCATCACCAATCGTATCTGTAAAGCACCCGATGGCGGCAAGGCGCTGCTGTTCGAAAAGATCAAAGACAGCCCCTTTCCCGTAGTTACCAACCTGTTCGGGTCGAAAACCAGAACGGCCCTGGCGCTCGGAGCATCCTCTCTGACCACATTTGAAACCCGGCTCGGCCAAGAGCTGAAAAACGCACAGGACGCGAACTCCGCACACAAGCTGAGGTCTGTATTGGACACCCCCCGCCTGAAACCTCAGCAGCAGGGGGACAATCTACCCTTGAGCGCATCGGGAAATCTCTCTGATCTTCCTGCGTTCCGCTTCTGGCCGAAAGAAACCCGCACCAATCTGACTCTCCCGCTGGTGATGACAATCGATCCCGACACCGGCCAGCAAAATTGTGGCCTCTACCGGATTCAGTGCATCGACGACAAAAATGCCTCAATCAATTTCAAGCCGGGATCAGATGGAGGTCAACATGCCGCAGCCTGGGCGCGAAAAAAACAGCTGATGCCGGTGGTCATTGTCCTTGGATGCGCCCCTGACCTGATATGGGCCGCCAGCGCTCCGCTTCCGTCTGGGTGCAGCGAATTTGATCTGGTCGGGTGGCTCAGAAACGCACCGCTGTCCGTCAGTGCGCGTCTGCATCAAGCGCTACTGGTCCCGGCAGATGCCGACATTATCATTGAGGGGTATATCACCCCAAACGCCACCGCAGCAGAAACACCCTTTGGCAATCACTCCGGCGGATACGTTCACAATAACTCAGCGTCGCTGCTCAATATCACATCAGTCCGGTGGAAAAAGAACGCGATCTGTCCGGCCACCCTGGTCGGACCGCCACCGATGGAAAACAACTATCTGGCCAAAGCCTCCGAGCGGTTTATCTGCGCGCTGCTCAGGATAGACTACCCGCAAATTCGCGATCTGCATATGCCGCAGGAAACAATCTTTCACGGCTGCACATTCATCACGGTGGAGGAGATGTCCGAACGACAGAGGCATGACCTGATCCGCTCGCTGTGGCACTCTGGGCCATTGTGCAGAGCAAAACTGCTGATCCTGCTCCATCGCGACTGCAATCTGCGCAGCCCGTCGGAGGTTTACTGGCGAGCAATCAATAGACTGCGGGAAGACCGGATGATGGTCGAAGGGGGAAAGGTCGCACTCGATGCCACCGACATCGAGCCAATTCAGCGACTCAAGGAAGACCCGGCGATCACATCCAAAGTGGCGAAACGCTGGGCCGAATATGGATTCGATCCAAACTAGGAAGTGCCACGCAGATACTCGATCAGCATCCGCACGCCCACACCGGTTCCACCTCTGGGGCTGCCCGGTGCGCCCTTTTCTTCCCAGGCGGTGCCGGCGATATCGATATGCGCCCAAGGTTGTTCCCCGGCGAAGTGCTGCAGAAAGGCGGCGGCGGTGATGGTACCGGCAGCGCGACCGCCGATATTTTTAAGATCGGCAAAATCACTCTTGAGCATTGTGGCGTAGTCCTCCCACAGCGGCAACTGCCACAACCGCTCCCCACTGCGCTCACCCGCCTTGATCAATTGACGGATCAGTCCGTCGTGCTGACCGAGCACCGCGGACGCCTGATGACCGAGAGCAACGATGCAAGCCCCCGTCAATGTCGCGAAATCGATCATCACCCGCGGCTCATAACGCTTTGCATAGGTCAACGCGTCTGCCAGGATCAGACGTCCCTCAGCATCGGTATTTAACACCTCGACCGTCTTGCCCGACAGCAGAGTGAGGATATCTCCCGGACGGATCGCAGTCCCTGACGGCATATTTTCGACAGCAGGAACGATCCCGACAAGATTGACCGGCAATTGCAACCGGGCCGCCGCCAACAGGCTACCCAGTACCGCCGCCGCGCCGCCCATGTCCATTTTCATCTCGTCCATCTTTTCCGATGGCTTCAACGAAATCCCGCCCGAATCGAAGACCACACCCTTGCCTACCAGGGCGATGGGGCGTGCACCTTCGGTATCGCCCCGATACTCCAGAACGATCATCACCGGTTCGCGGCTGCTGCCCTGAGCAACCCCCAGCACCCCTCCGAAACCCTCGGTTTCAAGCTCTGACTTTTTCAGCAAGGTGGCCCGCAGACCTTCACGTTCGGCCATCTCCACAGCCTGCTGGGCAAGATATTGTGGTGACTTACAGTTGCCCGGCTGATTTACCAGATCGCGGGCAAAACAGACCCCGGCACAGACCGCCTGCGCCGACGTCAGAGCCGCGTCCGCTTCGTTGCGCGACTCATCCGCGTCGATCCACACCTCGATGGTCCCCAGGGCAATGGTCCTGCTCCGCTTTTTTTCGTCCAGATACTGATCGAAGCGATAATCCGCCAGCAGAACGCCTTCGCCCACGGCTTGCAGACGTTGTGCAAACGAACTGCCCTTGACCGTCACCTGACTCAGCGCCAGCAAAAACGTAGCGGTTTTCCGTTCGATCAGAAACCGGGTCGCGGCGCTGGTGACACGGCGCAGCCGATTGAGGGTAAAATCTTTCTCCCGTCCCAAACCGACCACCAGAAGCCGCTCACAAGGCACGCCGACTTCGGCGTGCAGCAACAAGAGTTCACCATCTGCGCCGGAAAACTCCTTAGTGCGGATACTCCGCATCAATCGGCCACCGAATGCAGCATCCAACTCACGAAGAGCCGGTGTCTTCAACCTGCCCTCAAAAGCCCCGACCACCAGACACGCTGTTTTCTGGCGGAGCAGATCACCCCTCTTGATTTTAAATTCCATCCTCGCTCTATCCTTTTTCAGAATTAAAAACGCTCTGGACAATGCTCAACACACCCGGCTTGATCTACTCGCCTTCGTGATAGCCCTCGGGAATTTTAACAACGAAAACCGGCACCGCAGTGCTGTGGAGAATCTTCAGCGTCGTCGTCCCGAGCATGGCATCGGCCAACACAGAATGCCGGTGCGATCCCATAACAATCAGGTCCGCAGACACCTCATCGGCCCGATCGAGGATCGCTTTCTTCGGGGTCTTCTGCGCCACAATGATGCTGTCTACCCGCTGTCGTCCCTGAGCATCGTCACTCAACTCTTTTTCACAGAGCAGCTCAATATCCTCGATGATTTTTTTCTCAGCGGCTAAGGTCGCCTGAGCAAAAACATCTTCGGCCGTATCCTGAAACATATACAAATCAGCCATATGCTGAGCTGACGCACCCAGCGGCTCGCGACCGTGAATAATATGAATACGGGCATCGTACTTCTGGGCCAGGCTCAAGGCGTAGCGGAACACGTATGGAGTCCCAGCACCCAATCCAGTCGCATAAAGAATTGTCTTCACCTTCGGCAACATAAGCGTATTCTCCTTTCAGGGAACGGGACGGCGTCAGCTTAAAGTATGCCGCAGTTTCGTTGTTTGAAAAGGTCAGAGCATTCTTTTATCGGTCGTTCTTAACCGCCGGACTTTCGGACCCGAGGAGAATCGCCAGCCAGGTGGTTTCAGGCTGAACCTCGAGGGCGATTTTGACGATCATCGTCAGGGGAACGGATAGCAGCATCCCCACCGGCCCCAGAACCCAGCCCCAGAAAACCAGAGACAAAAAGACGATCAACGTCGACAGCCCGAGCTTGCGGCCGAGCAGTTTCGGCTCCAGCGCACTGCCCATCAGCAGGTTGACCGCCAGATAGCCCCCCGCAACCAGCACCGTCGAACTGGGACCAAGCTGGACCAGCGCCAGCAGTACCGCCGGGATCGCCGCCAGGATCGAACCGATATTGGGCACATAATTCAACAGAAAGGCGATAACACCCCACAACAGCGGATAATCCAGGCCCAGCACCAGCAGCCACAGGGTCACCAGCAGACCGGTTGCGAAACTCACCAGGGTTTTGATCGCCAGATACTGACGGACCCCGGTCGAAAAGCGCTCGAACGATTCCAGTGAAGACTCCGCATTGTGCGAAGCAGCCCGCAGTTTACCCGGCATTTCCGCCGCCTCCAGCAGGATAAATACCACCGTCAGCAGGATCAGAAAGGTATTGGTCAATACCCCTCCGGTGGTGGCCAGAGTACTGGCAACCATCTGCATCGCCTTGCCCGGATCGAAATAATCTAGCAGTTCCCCGGGCGAAAGCTGCACCCCCAGGCGCTCCAGCAGGGGCAGTACGCCAAGGGTCAAACTGCGCAACTTCTGCTGATATTCGGGGATGGCGTTGGAAAAATCGGACACCGACGTACCAACCAGAGCCAACACTGTCACCCCGGCACCGATCATCGACAGAAGGATGATCAGCACCGCCAGCGCTGTCGGCACCCGCTTATTCTGCAACCAGTGCAGCGGCCCGGAGCAGATGATAGCAATAAAAACCGCCAGTAAAAATGGGACCAGCAGCGGCTGCGCGGCACGCATGCCTGCCACCACAATAACAAAGCAGGCCAGCGAAAGAATCAGACCGCGATTTTCTCTTGTTCCAAATGAAGTCGGCATCTTAAGTCAACTCTCCCGCAGAAATAGCAAGAAACGATCACAGGATGAACCGAGTCCGGCATCTTGTCAACTCCGCAGCCCGTCACCCTTTTTGAAACGACACAGGCTTTTCAGCTTGACTTTTTTGGCATAGAGAGGGAGTATGTAGTTGGAGGGCGTCGCAAGACCCTTCCTTGAGCCCGGTGACCCCCCCCCTCCGTCACCGGGCTCTTTTTATGCCCACTCCCGGATTGTAACCACATTGGTTGACTTTCAGCCCTTTTCGCGCTAGCCTTTGCGCGGTTCTGCGTTTTTTGAAACGATCGGTTTCCCATGTTTCTCTCCCCCGCAATCCACACATAACGAAAGAGAGGGTACGTATGAAAAAAGGACTCCTGCTATCCGCCGTTCTGCTTCTGTGCTTCAGTGTTGCGGCTATCGCCGTTCCTGCCGGCCGCTCGCTGGAATTTTCCAAAAGCTCCATGGGCAAAGTCACCTTTTCGGGTGAAATCCACAAAGCCGCTGGAGTCGTCTGTAAAGAATGTCACAACGCCGACATGTTTCCCAAAATGAAACAGGGAACGGTAGAAATCAAAATGAGCGCAATCTACGCCGGTCAACTCTGCGGCAAATGCCACAATGGCGATCGGGCCTTTGAAGCCAAGAAAAACTGTACCCGCTGCCACAAACGCTAAGCCATCACCCTGCATAACGTACTGCGGCCGGAGAGGTTCTCCCCTCCGGCCGCGACATGTCTCTTCCTCAGATTGCCCTGCTCGTACCCCCGCTAATCACCAGCTAGACATCCCTGCGCGGAATCAGCTCCCTGTTCTGCTCAAGGAATCGCTTTGCCGTTTCGACATCCATCGGCTTGCCCAAAAAGAACCCTTGCCCTCGCGCACAGGACCGCTCGGTCAAAAAGTCGAGCTGCGCCTGCTCCTCGATCCCCTCGGCAACAATCTCCAGACCAAGGTTTCGCCCCATGGCGAGAATCGTCTCAGCAACAGCGGCATCGTTGGCATCGGTCAACACATCCCGAATCAGTGACCGGTCGATCTTCAGAGTACTGACCGGAAACCGTTTAAGACGAGCCAACGATGAGTAGCCGGTCCCAAAATCGTCGATGGCAAAACGGACCCCACGCGCACTGATCTTGTCCATGGTCTGGGTCGCCAAGTCA
>PKUC01000089.1:0-2906 GCA_002868865.1 Desulfuromonas sp.
TGGTTGAGACTCCCGACGGCGAGCAGGACTTTGACGCGTACGGCAACCTGCTGTGGGAAAACTCTCCGCGTGTCGCTTATCGTGACGCGGCTCAGTTTGCTACCGAGTACACCTCGTTCAACTACTTTGTCGACATTTTTGATGATGATGGCGACGGTGACTTCAACGAAGTACTCTACAACGACTACTCCAAGACCGGTGTTGTCGAAATGGACTGCCTGGCCTGTCACATGGAAGGCTACTCTTGGGATGCTGCCAAAGCTGCCAAGCGCGATGGTCGTTTTGATGCGTCCCGTGCTGCCGGTGCCGGCTTTGGTACGGTAGATACATCTCGCGAGTGGGATGCTGTCGCTAACACAGTGCCCGAAGGTTTTGGTACGACAGTTGTTTATGATGAAGATGCCGTAACGCTGACAACGTCCTATTGGGGGACTGGTCTGACTGTAAATCTGAACGGCAAGATTCATGCAACTCCTCCCGCCGAGAACTGCGCAACCTGTCACCAGGGCAAGTACCAGGTTGACTGGAAGAAGCGTGGTGAGATGGCTGCTGACGCAGACGTCCACGAAGTTATCGGCTGTATGGGTTGCCACGAGCGCACCGATTATCTGCGCGGCGTCAATCCCAATACCGATGAGCGTGACAGCCGTCACCTTAAAGGTGAAACTGTTGGTACCAGCCTGAACATCCGCGACGGCAAACTGGGTCACGACCCTGCCAAAGGCGGCGCTGGTCAGTGGGACAGCCTCAACAACAAGAACGACTGGAAGAACTTCAAGGGCTGCAAAGGCTGTCACGATGGCTCCGGCCTCGGTGACCGCGGCAAGTCCTACGGTGCTACTAACCCGTCTGCAGCTCACGCTGCTGCTGGCCTGAGTGCCACCATCGTTCAGAAAAAAGGGACCATCTCTGGTGTCGCTAACGGTAGCCACCTCGACATCATCAGCTGCGAAGCTTGCCACATTACCAAGGCAAGTGAAGTACCGCACACCATGACCGATTACGCTGGCAACACCGTGGACCTGACTTATGCAACAGGTGGTGGTTTTGTTGACGGAACCGCTCCTGACCATGAAGGTCGTCTGGCTACACACGACACCTACGAAGTCAGCCGCTCCATGTACACCGACGAGGGTGGTTCTAACTTCGGTTACACCTGGGCCAAGGACGGCAAGATTCACCCTGGTAACTTCCTGACCAGTCTCTTCTGGCGGGACAAAAATGATGAGCAGCTCGATGTGAACGTTGACGGTCGTCCGCACGGTATGGACGCTGTTCTGCCGACTCACGTTCTTGCAAACGCTTTGACCCAGATGGAAGGGACCGAGCACGAAGGCCATGCATTCTACTACGGCATCCTGGCTGACGGTGTTTCGACCGATGCAGAGGTACAAGAGCATATTGCTGAATTGTCAGCAGCACTGCCTGGCCTGACCGGTGTTGATCCTACCGGCACCGATGGTTTCAAGTTGAAACTGTCTTGGGTTACTGTACCGTTTACCATGAGCCACCAGATTGAGCCTGCTGCGGACGCCTACGGTGCTAACGGTTGTACCGACTGTCACGGTAGCGACGCGTTCTATGCTGGTAGCATTGATTTGAATGGATACTCTTCGTTTGGTTTCGATCCGGCAAATACTGCTCCGATGACCAAAGTCAACGGTATGTCTGAAAAATCCTTCGGTCATCCGAACATGAAGGACAAAGCAGGGCTGATGTCCATCTCTCTGATGAACAACAACGGTCCGGCCGCAACTGGCGCAACCGCGACCATTCGTGACCTGGATCGTGAAGAAGCTCTCTATCAGGCAACTTTCCAAACTCGCGATACTGCCTTCAAGACTGAGCTGATCGGTGGCGATATCGAAACTGCTGGTAGCTTGGCACCCGCGAACATGAAGTCGTTCTCCACCTGGAAGGGTTGGTATCTGAACGTAGAAGTTGATGCTGACGATGACAACGTTGTTGATTCTGATGCTTCGATCTGGCTCGGTCCGAGTAATGCTGCAATGAGCCATCCGTTTGCGCATCCTGATGCGGATCCGACTGCTGCTGAACTTCTGGCAGTTATTCCTGACGAGTTCACCGATGGTGGGAACCTTTACCATTTCAACGTCGGTCTGAACGATGCTGGCAATGGTCTCAAGATTACTGCAGAATCGGGCTATGAGATCCGTCTGGCGTTCAATTCCTTCTACGGACCGTTCGGGTTCAAGGGTGAGACTGTTGTTGCCCAGCCGATCATTCCGACCTGTAAGGGCATCGACGCTGATGATAGCATTTCTGGACGTGCAGAGATGGTCGCTTACCTGAACGCCCTGGGTGCTCCAGGTGTTGACCCCACCAAGACCGTTGGTGAGGAGTGCTTCGAGCTTGGTGTAACTCCGACCATCGACAACCCGATGACCGTTAACGGCACAACCACGACTGGTGGAACTGCTCTTATCGAAGTGGCAACTGACGCTGCTGTAACTCTTGGTGTTGAAGATAACGCTGTAACTGGTGGCACCGTCAGCTACTCTTACTACAACATCAACGATGAGGCGGTCACTGAGCTTGCTGGCAACAGCGTTACCTTTACCGATCCAGGTACCTACCGCGTTGTCGTTACAACAACGACTGCAGAAGGTAAGGTTGCTCAGAGCTACCAGTATGTGACCGTCAAGGCACCTGCTGCTGGCGTTGACTCCATGGAAGCTGTTGCAACTGGCCAGGATGTTGTTCTGACCCTGACCGTAGCCGACTTCCCTGCTGGTACCGCAAATATCGCGATCAGCTGGGGCGACGGTGGTGCTCTCAGCTTCGTCGATCCTCTGACTCTGGCCGAGGTTACCGCTGACAACACCATCGATTACACCTATACCGGTACCGCTGTTGGTTCTGAAGTGAAGGTTCGCTTCAGCAAC
>PKUC01000089.1:2929-10308 GCA_002868865.1 Desulfuromonas sp.
AACACTCGGTATCTGGCACGATGTTGTCAAGTAACAGCTACTGACATAAACCTCTAGCCAAACGGCCCGAAGGAGAAATCCTTCGGGCCGTTTGTTTTTTTTTCTGCCACGCTGGCTATTCTATTGATCTACGGATTGCCTTTACGTCAACGGCTCAATCTCACCCTAGATGAGCGAACCATATCAAAACAAAACTTCCCCATTCCTCATCCCAGTTCTCTCTTGGCGATGTCTCTTTACCCCTCACTCCTTACACCTTTCACGCTAACGCTTGACCACCTGCGAACAGATCATCCCCACCAGCATCAATCCACAGCCGACCAGTGCGCGCATCCCCAACGTTTCGGATAACAGAAACCAGCCACCGAGGGCGGCAAAGACCCCTTCTAAACTCAGCAGAATCGCTGAATGCGCGGGGTGAGCGTCACGCTGTGCAACCACCTGCAGGGTGTAGGCGATGCCGACCGAGAACAGCCCGCCATAGAGAATCGGGATCGCGGCGCGGGCGATGTCTACGAGTACAATGGACTCCATCCCGGCCGCCACCAACAGGCTCAACAGTGCGCAGACCGCAAACTGAACGGCGGCCAGTTTGACGGCATCCATCCTTGGCGACAGCCAGCCGATCAGCAGCACGTGGCCCGCCCAGCAGAAGGCCCCCAACAGCACCAGCAAATCGCCGAAGGCGATGGTGAAGCTCTCGGTGACGCTGAGAAGATAGAGACCCACGGTGGCCAGCATCGCCCCGGCCCAGGTGCCGCGGGTGGGGCGATGCGACCAGACCAGCCCCAGCAGCGGTACGATCACCACATAGAGTCCGGTGATAAACCCCGCCTTGCCGGCGGTGGTGTAGACCAGCCCGACCTGCTGCAGCGAAGCACCGGCAAACAGGGCGCCACCGGCCAACAGACCGCCGGACCAGAGCGCGCGGCCGTGACCGACTGGTTTGTGCGGAGTCTGCGTGCGCCGCAGGTGACGGTTAAAGGCGATCAGTGGCAATAGTGATAGGCTGCCGAGAGCAAAGCGCACCCCGTTGTAGGTAAAGGGCCCGATATAGTCCATCCCGACCCGTTGGGCGACAAAGGCAAAGCCCCAGATCATGGCAGTGAGCAGCAGCAGAAGATCGGCGCGTAAGGCGGTGTTTTTCATCGTATCCTCACGGGGATAAGAAGCGCTAAGGGTGGTCTTGGTAAGGGCGCTGAGTATAGGGGATGTGGGGATTGAAGATCAATATGTGAAGACGAATAAAACAGAAAAGGCGGGCCGAATGGCCCGCCTCGGAACGAAGGACGTAATATTTCTTAGGTGGGAGAAAAAATTTCAAGATCGTCTTCGTCGTCACAGCTTTCTACGGGAGCCGGGCGAAGTTTGCGGAGAAAACGTAACAGGTGACTATTGAAAGACTTGGCCTTTTCCATATTGACCAAGTGGCCGCAGTCGAGCTTGACACGGTCGTGACAATTGGGCAGCTGCTGTGCCATCAGGTCGCTGTGGTGCGGGTGGGTAATCTGATCCTGTTCGGCGCCGATGATCAGGGTCGGGGTGTCGATCTGCTTGAGTAAAAAGGTGTAGTCCTTGCGTTGGCTGATCGCCTTGAGCGCGTCGGCCAGGGTCTCGGGGCGGACATCGCGGGTCAATGCCTGGATGTCCCGCTTGCGTTCAGCCGGGAGTTTGCGATCGTGCCCGGCGATCAGCATAGCACAGAGATCGTCTCGGACCTCGTCGACTCGGCCCTGATTGAGGGCGTTGAGCAGTTCGCCACGCCGAGCCCGCTCATGGATATCATCGGCGACCGGTCTGGTGGAGACCAGGCAGGCCCCGGCGATCCGCTCTGGATAGCGCTCGATGAGATCGAACAGCACATAGCCACCCATCGACAACCCGCAGACTGCGGCGCGGCCGATCCCGAGGCTGTTGAGTAGGGCGATGATGTCGTCGCTGTAGGTCCCGATTTCACAGGTGTCATTTTTGAGGGTGCTGCTGCCAAATCCTCTCAGGTCGGGGGCAATGACCCTAAATCCGGCGGCGGTGACCGCATCGATCTGGGGTTTCCACATTTTGCGGTTGAGGGGAAAATCGTGCAGAAAAAGGACCGCCGGTCCGTGGCCGTAGTCGTCATAGTGGATGTCATTGTCGTTGATCTGTGCGCGCATGTGAACCTCGTCTGACAGCGTAATTGGGATCAGTGATCTAACAGAACGCCACTTAATCAGAGCAATCGGTATACCAATGTTTTATCGTGGCAGGATGTTGTTTAAGTTGCTGAAATAGATAATGTTTAACTGAAGTGGTATATGGCGCGCTGTCGGGTATTTTTGCGCGATTGCAAAACGGGGTGTGACGGTATTTTGAAGAAGAGGGGAGCGGGAGGAGTTAATTGACTGAAATTAAAGGAGAGTTGCCGGTTATTCGCAGTTTTGCAATGAGGCGAAGAGGAACCGTGGCAAAACTGCGAGTTGGAGATACTTAAAAACTGAGACGCAGGCCGACGGTGAGGTCGTGAATGCCGAGATCTGTCTCAACGTTGCGGCCCAGGGCGTCGGTCAATTTCGGATCGAGTGTGGAAAAGAAGCGGTAGCGCAGGTCGAGCTCAAAACGTTTACCGAGCGACAGGGTGGTTCCGGTGAAAAACTGGTAGGCGAAGGTGATGGTGTCATCATCGATCATCGGTAGTTCGGCGACGGTGGTTTCCAGCAGGGAAACCTGTGCGGCCCCCAGTCCCAGACCGAGGTAAGGTGTGCCGTAATGGGATGTTTTAGCGTATTCAGCGATGGTGTTGAACATGATGCTGATGGTTTCGAGGTCACCATCTCCAGGGTCTGAACCGGTGGTAAAAGACGCATTTTTCAGGGGCAGCACGCGGTCGGTGAGTTCCAGTTCGATGCGCCCTGTCCCGATCTGTGGATAGGAATGTCCGAGATCGAGGCCGATCGCTCCGCCCCAGGAGTAGCCGGTATCGAATTCGGCGGCGTAATGACCTGCACTGTCTTCGAGGGACATATCGTTGCTTAATGCCGCGCCGCCGTTGATGGTGAGATAGGGCGTGGCGTGCTGGGCAAGAGCTGTGGTTCCCGGCACTATGAGCAGGGTGAGTCCCAATAAAAATGTTTTCAGGATGTGGTTCAAAAGGTCCTCCGCTTGCTGCGGCTGAGAGAGAGATTATTCGACGGTGATGGTGGCAGATCCGTAGATATCTCCGGTTTCGGCATCGACCACAGCGGAGACGGTTGTGCTTCCAGAACTGACTCCAGTAACGATTCCTTCACTCCCGAATTCGTTACTGACCGTGGCGATGTCGGATGCGCCAACATTCCAGGTGACACCTTGGGTAATATCGGCTGTGCCGCTGGCGCTTCCGTCTGCTGTGATGAAGGATCCGGTTGCGGTATAGGATGTCGTTGCGTCAACGGCTATTGAGCCGGTTGTTGGGGTGATGCTGATACTTGACAGGATCAGTTCGGTGACGATCAATTCAGACGCATCGGAATAGCCACCGTAGCTGGCGGTAATCGTTGTGCTGCCCTCGCTGCGTCCGAGGGCGATCCCCTCATTGGTAATACTGGCAACGCTTGTGGTGCTGGATGTCCAACTTGCCTGACTGGTGAGATCCTCTGTTGAGCCGTCGGAGAGTTTACCGGTAGCTATGAACTTCAGAAAAACACGCTGAGGAATTTCAGGTGTTGCACTGGTATCTACGACACTGACGCCAACTGTAATGGATGTCAGCTCAGCTTCTGTAACAGTCAGCTGTGTGGTGCGGGTGGCCCCGTCGAAGGCCGCTGTGACGTTGGTGGTTCCTTCTTCAACCCCTGTGGCCAATCCACCGGTGGTAATGCTGGCAACGCTGGTGTCGACTGCCGACCAGACCAGGTTGCAGCTCAGTTGCTGTACTGAGGCATCGCTGAAAATGCCGCTGGCATTGAACTGTTGCGTTAATCCTTTGGCGACGCTGGCATTGAGTGGTTCGATCTCGATCCGATCGATTTCTTCGTCGGTGACGGTGAGAAAGAAGGAATCTGAAATGTCCTGCAGGGTTGCAGTGATTTGAGTGGTTCCGGGTCCTATAGCGGTAGCGTCACCGTTGGCGTCGATTGTGGCGACTGTTTCATCGCTTGACGTCCAGGTGGCGTCGTCGTTGATTTCTTTTGTGTATAAACCGGAAAAATGACCAGTGGCGGTAAACTGGTTGCAGGTTTTATCCGCGATAAAGGGGTATTCGGAGCGCAAGGTCAGCTCGGTTAGCGGCGCGAAGTCATTCTCTTTGGTGACGGTGGTATCGGCCCCACAGCCGATCAGAACAAAACTCAGCAGGAGACCTGAAACGATCAGCCAGCGCATAGGGGGCAATCCTCCGGGCAGGGGCTTTGGGCAGTTGGATAACGCGAAAAAGACAGACTAACGAATCGGCTTAACTTTTTCAATAACAGAAGTGGGGCGTTGCTGGGAATGGGAAATGAAACCGGCCAGCTCTGTGGAGAGCTGGCCGGTTGGTCTGTTAACCGAGGATCTGCTTCAGATCTTCTTCGGCGGTGGTGATGGGGCCGATGTTGAAGTTCTCGACGAGGAAGTTGAGCACGTTGGGGGTGATGAAGGCCGGCAGGGTGGGGCCGATCTTGATGTTCTTGATCCCCAGGTGCAGCAGGGTCAGCAGGATTGCCACCGCTTTCTGCTCGTACCAGGAGAGCACCAGGGACAGCGGCAGATCGTTGACGCCGCACTCGAAGGCGTCGGCCAGCGCCAGGGCGATCTGGACCGCGGAGTAGGCGTCGTTGCATTGGCCGACGTCGAGCAGGCGCGGGATGCCGCCGATGTCGCCGAATTCCATTTTGTTGAAGCGATATTTACCGCACGCCAGGGTGAGGATGACGGTGTCCTTGGGGGCTTTTTCGGCGAACTCGGTGTAGTAGTTGCGCCCCGACTTGGCGCCGTCGCAACCGCCGACCAGAAAGAAGTGTTTGATCTGACCAGCCTTGACCGCATCGATGACCTTGTCGGCTACGCCGAGGACGGCGTTGTGGCCGAAACCGGTGAGGATCTCCTGACCCGGCGCGTCGGGGAAGCCGTCAGCCGCCAGGGCGCAGTCGATGACCTCGGAGAAGTCCCAACCGTCGATGTGGCGGACATCGGGAAACTGGACCCGATCCCAGGTGAAGAGGCGGTCTTTGTAGTTGTCGGCCGGCTTCTGGATGCAGTTGGTGTTAAAGACGATGGCGCCGGGGAAGTTCTGGAACTCTTTGTGCTGATCCTGCCATGCACCGCCCCAGTTGCCGACCAGGTGGCTGAATTTCTTCAGTTCGGGGTAGCCGTGGGCGGGGAGCATCTCGCCGTGGGTATAGATGTTGATGCCTTTGCCCTCGGTCTGCTTGAGCAGCTCTTCGAGGAAGCGCAGGTCGTGACCGGAGACCAGGATCGCTTTGCCGGCCTTGGTGCCGAGCTGGACCGGGGTCGGGACAGGATGGCCGTAAGTGTCGGTGTGTGCTTTGTTGAGCAGCTCCATGGTGACCAGGTTGATGCGGCCGCACTCCATGGCCATGCCGACGTAGTCCATCAGCTGCAGGCTGTCGTCGAGCATAGCGGCCAGCGCTTTGTGGGTGAAGGCATAGATCTCGTCGTTTTCGCGCTCGAGTATCAGGGCGTGGTCGGCGTAGGCGGCGTACCCCTTGATGCCGAACAGGATGGTGGAGCGCAGCGACTGGATGTCTTCGTCCACGCCGGGATCTTTGATGCCGTGCAGCTGTGACAGCGCCATCAGCGCCGCCTGGTCTGTTGGCAGCTCAAAGACTTGTGCGGCTGCGGGGACCGGAACGGAGATGTCACCGGCCAGGGCCTTGGCCTTGGCTTTGAGGACGACCGCTTCTTTGATGACATCGGCGACGGAGCTGTCGGAGAAATCGACGTTGGTGACTGTGGTAAACAGCGCCTTTATCATGAAACGATCGATTTCTGCGTCTTTGTTTCCTTTTGCCCGGGCCTGATCCGCCCAGAAGGCCATCCCTTTGAGCGCGTAGATCAGCAGGTCCTGCAGGTCGGATACGTCGGGCTGTTTTCCGCAGACACCGACTTTTGAACATCCGATGCCCTGTGCTGCGCCTTCACATTGGTAACAAAACATACTCTCATCTCCTTTTTGTTGAGTTATATGGGTGTGATTCGTACGGACTGTTTCGTGCTCTGTTGCCGGTGACTATAGGACCGTTTGGCGGGGAAAACTTTGACCCCGATCAAAAAAACTATTTTTTGTCATCTCTGTTATAATCCTGAAGGGTTGCGATGCGGTAATACTATACCATTGTGCCTGCTTTGCAACGTGAGCGCCGCGATTAAATGGCAGCGGAGCTCTTTTTGAGAGTCTTTTTATTGCGAGAGGGTATCGATGATGGGGTCATGGAAAAAAACGATTCTGATTGGTGTTGGCGGTCTGGCTGTCGTGATCGTTGCTCTGGTCATCGCGGTGTACCTGCTGGTCACCCCGGAGCGGATCAAGGGTTGGGCTCTGCCGGTGCTGGAAGAGAACCTGCATCGTCAGGTGACTCTCGGAGATGTGGAGATCGGCCTGTTTTCCGGTATTACGCTGAACGATCTGCAGATTCGCGCGCTGGATGGGGAGCATCATCTCGTTGCTGTCGAATCGCTGCTGCTCAGTTATCAGTTTAAGCCCCTGCTGCAGGGACGTCTGGTGATCGACGAAGTCAGGCTTACCGCGCCGCAGGTGCGTTTGGTTCAGTTTGCTGACGGTCGCTTGAGTATCGACGATTTGCTGTCCAGCTCCGCTGAAGAGAAGGTGGTGGCGCCCGCTGAGGAACCGGTGGAGTCAGATGATGCAGCAGGCATCGACCTGCTGGTCAGTCGGGTCGTGCTCGAAAACGGTACAATCGAATTTCTGAACCAGAGTGAGGGCGCGCCGGATCTGATCCTGTCCGCTATCGACCTGCTGGTACGCGATATCACTCTGGACGGCAGCATCCCCTTTACCCTGGATGTGCGTTTCGCCCAGACCGATTTTCGCTTTGACGGCGAGTTTGCGCCATCGACATCGCAGGGCCGGGTCAACCTGTCGGTTGAGCGCCTTGATCTGAATACGGTTTTGGCTCATTTTGCGCCGGAATCGGCGCTCGAAACAACGGAATCGTCTGAGTCCGAACAGACCGGATCTGATCCAGAGCCGGTTGAACCGGGGCCTGTCGATATCCCCGTACAGATCGCAGGTGCCGTGCAGATCGGTGAGCTGCTCTACGAGGATCTTGTGGTCAGTGCGATGCGGGCCGATTATCGCCTGCAGGACAACCACTTCAACCTCGATCTGCTCAAAGGACAGGTGGCCGGTGGCGGTTTTGAGGTGCGCAGTGCTGTCGATCTGAATAAGCCCGGTTTTGCCTATC
>PKUC01000010.1 GCA_002868865.1 Desulfuromonas sp.
AAAGGAGAGGTTGTCTGAAAGCGGGAAGCCTGGAAGGTAGAGGTCGTTCACTCGATTTAGGGACATCCGCGCAACCAGATCTGCTTCGTAGGCCCAAAGAGTGACACTTAAACTTTTTTTAGCTAACAGGTTTGCTAGAGCGGTTCCCCAGCTACCGCCGCCAATTACTGAAATACGCATATGTTACCCCTCGTTTATTGTCGGTTGGTCTTTGTTCATAGTGTGACCGTCTCGAAGCTGATGAAGAAGATCGCCAAAATTTTACGCAAGCGGGTTCTGTTGACGATCCACAAAAACTCAAGATACTGAAAAAGCCCACTACAATTCATGAAGCTCAAAAAACTGCTTATCTTTTAGCACACGCCAATCACCGTCCCATGGCTGGATCTTACCAGTGTCACGGCGATGCTCGATCTCTGTAATGGCTGCCTCGATATCGGAAAAGTCGACTCCGTCGAGGTCTGTTGGGTGATACTGCCACCACGCCAGCGCTAGCAGCCTGTTAATGATGGGCTGAGGGAATCGAAACCGTATTCGGTTTGCGGGCACCCCTCCAACTATTTCGTATGGTCGCACATCCCGGGTTACAACTGCGCCAGCTGCTACAATTGCGCCAGACTCAATTGTAACTCCACGCATGATTTGCGCGCCTGCACCAATCAAAACATCATGCCCGATAACTACCGGCCCTTTAATGCTTCGCTTCACCTTGTCAGCACATGATTCCGCCAATCTGCGAATGTCGTCATTAAACCAACCGAACCGATTAGGGCTGTATTGAAATCCGGAGGTGCTAAGCCAGGTCACAGGGTGATCCATATCTCCTATAACAACGCCATTCTCTATACTGCTATACCGTCCTATGACTCTCAGTCCTCTAATACGGCTGGATGAAATTGAAGAGAAAGAGCCTACTTTCGTGTTGCACTGAACTTTTACATTGCCTAAAAATATCACGGGCGGTTCAAAGTAAAGCTTGCACCCATTTTTATGCCTAAACCCAGAAGCTACCTTTATCCCATACTCCTTATATCTATCCATTGGGTTGAACCTTATTTACTGTCTCTTATCAACTTGTTCTGGGGGAAGAGTTCCAGTCCTAAATTGTTAATAGTTTTTTCAAATATAGCATTTTAAACTCAATATTCGAATGAAAATCTCCGGGTTTCTCAGATGCAAATTCTTCACGAAGAAACCCATCTTTTATTGCCTCATCAGGAGGAGAAATTATATCTATGGCCAGAGTATTCAATTCGTTCGCAAAAGTATTTCTGTATGTTTCACAAATCAAAAGATACTGAGACTCGGTAAAATTCTTGTTTATCTTATCTCGGTCTAGATAGAAAGACCTTTGTGGTGGTGGTGACATTAGTACTGAAAACTCAACCCCTAAGCTTTTTGTCTTTTCCAGGAATTTGAGAGTATACCGACTGTTATACTTTACCATTTCAATAAATGCGTTTTTAGATATGTACTGTTTATTACTTTTGGGGTCTATTGAAAAATCAGACCAACACTTATTGTTTAAAAATGTAACTGCATGAAATCCCATTGAAAAGAGGAATTTTCTAGGGTCGTTTCGCTTGATCGTCCCTTTGTTTTTGGTTATTTTGTTAAAGATCCTTGACGCTTCTTCGTCAGTAAAAACTATTCCCTCATTGTCCTCGCGAAAGAATTTTTTATTGAAAAACCTTCCCGGCATTAGCATTGCTGAGGCAAGCTTGCCAAATTTAACCTTAAAATCCTTTTGCTCAGTCTCTGACAATAGAGACAATGCTTCACGCATTCTTGTGGCATGAGAATCTCCAGTAATGACTATCATCCTTCGGCTCCTTGATCTTGCAACATTTCCTCACAAACTGTCTCAATATCGGTGTGCTCTTCTTCGTCCTCTTCATTGTCAATTTTACGATTATCAAGTTGATGCACTCGAAAAAAATGTTTCATCACTTGCTCAACACCATCAAGCGCTACAGTCCTCAAATCGGGGTTAAAAAAGGCTCCCCGCATGGGGTGACTCGCCACAAGTTAATATGAAGGATAGTAGTCAATTGAATTGTCATTATCTGACAGGTCGCCAGCAACTGCACGAAGTACTGACTTGGAATACATCGTTGCTGTCAACACATTCTTGCCCGTAGCGGTAGCTACCAGGGGGACAGGAGAAACAGTGAGTAAAAAACGTACTGATGGGTTTATTTTACGAACTTGCTCGATCAGCCACGTGAAGTCGGATATGATTTCGTTAAACGTAAAGTTTTTAAATTCATATTTACTGGAATCAAAGGCACCAAGTGTCTGTTCTTTGTTCCAGGGGGCACGGGTGCCTGGGCAAACCGGAAAAATACTGCCATCCGTTTTTGATTGCCAAGCTTCAGTCAAGCCAAACGTAAAAATAAAAATATCTGATTTGGTAAAAACATTACGTATTGCCTCAAGGTGGGTCTTACGGGCGGCAGCAAATTCCTCAACACTTTGATATGGCCCAGGCTCTACAGTTGGCCTAAAAGGGTCAAGGTACCCATCTTGGCAAGACCATACGTCCTCAGACGGCTCCCTTAATCCAAACGCTCGCTCAAAAGTTTGTCTTAATTGTCTCGCTGTATAAATGTTGCAGTAACGGGCTGAATAAACCCCATAGTTAAAAGACGACGCCAGCTCTTGAGAAAGGTATGGTGGTTTTGGCTCGTAGTCTTTATAACAATACCCTTTTGCCTGCAAATGACGAGCTATATGCTGTGCAAAGCAGCTTCCAGCAGTTACGATTTTATCATCTGCACAAATATCAAATTTCTTCTGATATACATCCTTTAAGGAAAGAAAATTACTCGGTGAAATAGCTCGTGACCAAAAAGAACGGTCCGGCAATTTTTGATATGGTGTTGACATACAACTAATCTCCTTTCGGTCTAACAAAATAGTGACATAACCGCCCCTAAAAAATTCAAATCCGCCGTGCAACATTAGTACGCTAACCGATTTCCATGCTCTCTCTTCCTAGAGCAGCGTCTCACAGTTTCCGACAAGCAGCTAACTACTGTTTCATTCGCTTCTTGTGGCGCAAATTATCCCTGATAATTGCACCGTTTCAATTGTCATAAAAGGGTTATTTACTTCATACTAAAATCGGTCAGGATAATCGGTACAAAAAAAATCAGGCTCAATTTCTCCACCAAAGGAGGGGACCGGAAGCTCAACAGACCATGCCGAGCACAATAATCCAGCGTCATGGCATAAAGAAAACGCTTCTTGACTCACATCACTGTGATACATAAACCAAGCATCCCCCCCCGCAGCCAATATTGCTGCGGCGTAAGATTGGCCAAAATTCCGAGGATCATAGCCCGAATACCACGGTGCTGAACCCGCAAGGTAGGCCGCACGGAGTTTGTCCAAGTATCCCTGTCGAGGCGGTCTGTCGACCTCAGGTGGCCTTCCATCCCCAAGCCAGCTCAGCGGGTGAGTGAGAAACCATGTCGATAAGTGCGGCTGCAATTTTTTAGCACAAATCAAAACGCCCCAATCAAAGCTGCACAACATGCAGCGTGAAAAGAAATTCTCCCGTTCAAGCACGGCAAGTGTGGCCTCTAGTAGTGGCAGCCAAGCCCGCTGCGCAGCTCTCAACACCGGTGTCTTGATCTCTATTGTCAGTGTAAATGTATCTGAAAGGGTCTTGACGAGTTGTATAATCTCTTCTAAAAGCGGGATCCTCACATCTTCAAGATAGACCATCTCCGGGTAACGAGCGGCGTAATCGGAGTTTGGGTTCGGTTCGCCAATCCGAAACTTCTTGAGCTCTGAATAATCAAAACTGTCGATGGACAGTTTTTCCTGCTCACCCAACCAAAGGCCGCTACTCCGAGAACAAATCTTCCAGTTTAACGCAGGATTATGATGCACGACCACCTTATGGTCTTTGGTAAGGTGGACATCCAGTTCGGCGCCGTAACAACCAAGCGTAAGCGCATTTTTAAATGCTGGAAGGGTATTCTCAGGTCTGTATCCTGCGCCACCCCGGTGTGCAATGATTTTCATAGTTATCGGGCAAGCTTTTGCGTTGCCGATTCTGATTGAGACTCAACAACTTCCAAACAATTCATCCCTCTCACACTCTCAGTGACGATACGGTTAAATCGTTCCATTGAACCTTCAGGAAAGTCCCCCAGCGACTCACGACACATTTCTTTGCGCGCCTCAAAGAGCTCGTCGTTTTGTATAATGCGTGCCAAATACCCAGAGACCGAGTTTGGGTCATTCAGGATATACGTAGATGGTGTAGAAGGATATTCGCTGTAAAGCTGCTCTTGCGTTTGTCCCCTTGGGTTGGTCAATATCATCGGTTTCAACGTGTAAAGATAATCATTCAATACGCTTGAGATGTCGGTAATCATCAAGTCGGAAAGATTCATGTACTCGAAGATCGGCGCCCGACCGTCAATGACGGTCATGTTGTGCGCCTTGGCAAATTCGGTCATTTCCACTAGGTAACGGCCAGCCAGCCCTTTTTTGTTGTGTCCGGTGAAGGGGTGGGGCTTGAAATAGACTTGCAGGTTTTTTGCCTTGCTGAGTGCCTTCAACATGCTGAGACCAAACGGATTGACCGAAGAGTAATTTGCCTCTTCAACAAAACCCTCCCAAGTTGGGGCATAAAGGACGCTCCGAATCCTACTGGCCCTGGCATCGATACGCTCAAGCAACAACTCGACCTGAGGCCTGCCGACGTGGACAATCTGATCGTCGCGCAAGGGCAAACCGGCATCGCGCATCCGGCGCTCCGCCAGTGGCCCCGCCACCAAAAGTTTGTCATAGGCCATGATGAACTTGCTTTGATTGACGACCTTGTCACTCTCCCCGTGGTTGATGAAAAAGTGATTGAGGTTATAAAAACGCAAGGTTTGTACATTTTTCTGCGTATTTGCCGGATATAGAATGGTTTTAACTCCGACTCCCTCCAACAGTTCTAGATCTCGCATTGTTTCCATATGAAAGACGGGGAAGGGTGATGGAAGCAACTGGGCGGCGATCCGCTTCTCACGAATGACAATAGCAACCTTTACGTCCAGTCTCTCAAGCACGGGCAGCCACATATTCCCCTGATAGCCCACATTTTCAAGTCCAGACATATACAAGACTACTTCGGGCTTATAGGCGTACAGCTCCATCATATCGCACACAGGAGAGCCAACTGGCTCGCTGTAGTACTGTTCGATGACATCTAACTCACCCAATTCACGTAAGCGTTTGACGCACACGGCCTCAACGGCTGTATTCCCATGGATAAGAGCATCGACAAGTCGCTGGTAAACTCTGACCTTCAATACTTCCGGATTCACTACCGCGGTATTTTTTGACTGCAGGCAAATGTCAAAATCTCTCGTCACATCCTCCCAGCTGATGAAGTACTCATCCAAATAGGCTCTGGTATCGGAGGGAACGTATACGGTTGAATCCATAATTTCCAAGGGTTTGACGTCAAAAACCTTGTTGATAAAATCAATCCCGCAAGAACGATGGCGTACGACAGCACCATCAATATTATGTTGATAGATAGTGACAGTGATACCGGCGAAGTGCTTGAATCTGAGTGACGCGCTATCGCGCTTTAAAGACGGAGTGAATTCTCCCGAAGCAAGTACCGCAGCTTTCGCCGCGGCTAAACCGGCCGCACCAAAAACACCAAGTTCCAAGTCACCAGGAAATGCGAGGCCGTATTCATTTCGCTCCAAAGCCAGCAAGGTATTTCTCGCACAAAAATACTCTACCCCTCCAGTTTTCAGAAGTTTCGTAATGCGCAAAAGTGCCCATTCGAACCGTTCTGTACTTCCATCAAAATATTTCCTATCGAGGGTTTCAAACGAATAAAGCCATTCGGGAGAATAATCTTCTTCAGCATCCTTAATCGTTTGCTTCAGGTACGCGGAGGGAGAGGGCTTCTTGCTTTTAACCGTGGCCAATGCGTCGGTCATAATTACCTTGGCCAGGGGGAAATTATCTGCCAAAAGAAGACCATCCGCTAATGCTATTGTGGCGAAAGGGTGAAAATTCGGAACCATTCCGTTTTTGACACCTTCTTGCCAGAGGTTAAATAACCTAAACCCCTGCGAGGGATTCTTAGTTAACAGTGCAAGATATTTCCATACGACCCTTTGTTTTGATTTTTTTGCAGCCCGTTCAAGAGCGCACCAAGCAAGGTCATCGTCTTGATTGAAATAGGCTGCAGAGGCCAACAGATAAAGACCTGCAGTGCTGTCGGGTGATCTCAATAAATAAACCTGCAATAGGTTGATGCATGTTTGGTAATTGCTGGATAGGTAAGCATGCATTGCCTTGTAGTATAGCGAGGAACGTTCGAATCCGTTATCTATTAATTGTTGTATAATATTCGAGAGTCCTGAACGATCGTTTTCGGCTACACAGTGCTCGGCTTTTAAAGCTAAAATCTTTCTGAATCTTACAGGGCTAGACTTTCCAATATCGTCCCAAATAGTTCCCAATGACTCAAAGTTTGAAAACTTCTCCAAAGAAACAAAATCTCTTTTTAATTGGAATTGCTGAAGGTTTTGTATTATTAAATCAGGATTTTTGTTGGGTTTTTTTTGGGCGGGTTTTTTTTTGTCGGGTTTTTTTTGGGCCATTTTCATAGAATGATCAAGCTGAACGCGCCATTCACTTTTGCTTGCATCGAGCTCAGTAGCCTGCTTTATGTGCTGATAGGCTTCATTCCACATTTTCATTTTGTAATAGCACATACCAAGCTTAAAGCAAGTACGGGCATGGTTTGGTTTTTTTTTAATTGCTTCAGAAAATGCCTCCGCGGCTTTCTGATAATTACCCGTATTGTAAAGTTGTAACCCGTCTTTGAATTTACGAGGGGCTAGAAGCTCTAACATAGGTCTCTCCTTTGAAGTTTTTTACTATCACGTTAAGTCTTTAAATTTTTTGACGAAATTATCTTCACCTAGGTTCTGTAGACAACTGAGGTAAAAATCGACGCTGACGGAATTACCCTTAATCAGTTTGCTAAGCAACATCCTGAATGCATGAATGGCTAATTCCTCAGTGTTTAAAATTTCAGCGTTGGGCGTGTCAAAGGCTGAGTCAAAGTCCTTCTGTGGCGTACGCCAATCACCATAATTCTCGGTCAGATAGGTGTCGTAGTCTTCTGGAATAAGATAGGTCTGGCCAAGAAATACGCCTTTTACTAGATTAAACGGTTTGTTGTGCCATCTGACCTTTACCCCGCCATGCCAGCAGTCACCCTCTTCGCGGTAGTGATAGAACACATCGATGGCGACACCGTTGACATGCTTGATCCGAATGATTTCTGGTGAGCGC